>JAEYWL010000082.1 GCA_023428915.1 Verrucomicrobiota bacterium | reverse complement strand
TTCAAAACTCGCTTTGGTTGCTAAAATTAGACATTTTTGAGCAGCTTTTTCGAAAAATTTTGAGAGCATGTAAATATACATGGTCGAAAAATTTTGCGGAAAAGATGCAAAAAAGGGCAATTTTAGCAACTAAATGGAGTTTTGAAAGATGTCTAATAATAAATCAAGACTGATCGTTCGAAGGATCATGTAGAGAGCGGCCATATTGCATCAGCAAAGTACCTAATCCCATGTAGAAGGCGCTTAGCGAAGCATAACTAAATGCATTGCAGCCAGAGCCGAATAGACCATAAGAGAAAGCTCCTATACTGCAGCAAACCGGCATAATATATGTCCACGGCACCATTGCGGGACTTTCAGTGTACACGCCGTGTAGAAAATGGAATGCAAAGTTGGCTACATGATAGGCTGTCGCCGAATGCTGATATAGTTGCTTGCTTGCAATAGAGACAACTGCTGCAACAGAGGTTGAAGCCAGCACTCCTATTGCTACAATAGTATGGTATTGCAGCTTCAAAAAAGCCGGCTGAGTTTCTTTAAAAACTTCGAAATAAGCACTATTACTTAAAAGCCAGGAAAAGATCCCTCCTACTACGCAAACCCGTCCAAACGAAATTGCTTTGTCGGTGGTTAAAGATAATGCCACAGCACAAAATGCCAGTGTACCAGCAAGCGTAGCTTTAGCGAGATTTTTTACATTAGCAGGATTTAAGTCTAAGCTCTTGCACTGCTTGTCAATTTTTTTTTCAATTTTGCGGCGATGAAATGCTGTTAAACACCCCGCTGCTATAAGTATTCCTAATCTAATTCCCTTTAACATACCTGTAGACATGGCATAATAAGCGGCAGGTATTGCTGAAGTGCATCCCGCATAAAAATGGCCCGACAAACCACTATACTTTTCAAGCAAACAAGTAAAAAAATAAGAGCAGGCAATAGCGGCAACTTCTGCCGGGTTTCCGACTAGTGTATCTCCACATAGGACCGCAATGCGATAGCTTAACGTACCGACTGAACTGACCAGAGTTGGGATAAAAAGCAATTCAGAAATAGACCTTAACTTATTGCTTGAAGATGACTCGGCCGCATAGGCTGCTAAACTATTTAAACATGCGCCTGTCAGTGCAAGCTCCCATAAATTTTCCCTGTTGAGAGAAATAAAAGGAAGGCTAACAGCTATACATCCAAGAGCCCCTGGAATTGCAGCAATTACAGCGCCCCGCATGCCTTTCCAAAACTGGATCTGTAAAGCTTCATTATAAAGCCACTTGGCTTGCCTGCCATACAGTTTTACACGGTTGGGAACTTCTTGAGAATGAGTTTTATGGGTAAGAGCCTGCCGATTATAGTAAGGGTCATTTTCTGAGGAAATAATTAACATATTTCGTTTAGTGTTATGAGAATCCTGTAAGGTTCATATATAGAGCTTTAAGCATAAGAAATCATGATTAATTTAACACAAAGAAACAAAGAGAATTAAACGCTTGCGCCTTTGTTCCTTTGTGTTTTTTATAAAAATGAAAATCTGAAAAATTCTAACCACACTTACAGAATTACCAGCAAGTTCCTTTTACTTAGGCAGGCCGCCTTGCTTTTCCATGCAGCTTTGAAAACGCTTGCGCTTTAGGTCTTGAATTTCATCAAGCATGCTTTCAATCTGCTGTTGATCTTCAATGCCATTACTTTTCATAACTGAAGAAAAAACTTCAATTAGGGTTTCCTTGAACAGCTTAAACGCTGTGTAGATTTGGCTTTGATCTATCAAGGGGTTGGGATTCATCTGCGAGGCTTTTTCTTCGATTGTCTTGACCACTAGCTTGTCAGCAGCTTGCAGATCGGCTGTAATTTTTTGCCATTTTTCTTTCGGCACATTACCGCTTTCTAGGGCTTTAGAGACAAATTCAGTTGGAAAAAAGGACATTAACGCATCTTCGCTGCATTCTTCTTCCTGTGCGCTCACCTCAGCTGCTGTCAAGCTGCCAAGTGGTGCTAACGTGCAAATTGCCACCGAAAATGTTCGACAAATTAGCTTAGCCATGTTCATGATGATCTCCGTCAATTTGGTTTACCCACTTATAAAAAAAAACTTCCTTAAATTCAATTCATAGTATCTTGAATGGCAAAAAAAAAGCCCTTATTTTAATAATAAGGGCTTTAAATACACTGTTCTGCGGTTACGAATTATTTTTCAGATAAGTGAACGCCGATACCTAAACCAAATCTAAAGCCGCCGATATTGCTCACATTGGCGAGATTCATAGGAATGTACAGGTAATCCATGAAGGCATCTAAGAATACAAAGCCATCCCATTCATAGTATACGCCCATTTTAGCAGTGCAGCCCCAGCAGCTTTTGTGCTTCTTTTGATTGCCGAATGGAACATCGTCCCACAGGCTCATCCATGTCCAGTTTGGTCCAAGGCCAGCATAAACGCTTAAATCGCAATTGATTGGTTGTACATACATTAAACCAGCACTGCTTGGATACAGTTTAATGTTTGTGCGCTCATCTAAGCCAATGGAATGGCCATCTTTTTCAAAGAAAGTGGTATTCTTAAATACGTAAAAATTGCCGCATAATTGCTTAATCACTTCAATTTCAGCATCAAAACGGGCGCCGTTATAAATTTCGCGGAAAAGATTGCTGCTAGGATACCAGTAAGCTGTTCTTAAGATGACATCCCAACCGATAATCCAATCATTGACTAACCGCATGTCAATTTTATCAAAACAGGAACTGCAGCAATTTTGAGAAAAATCACAGCAATTGTCAGTAACATAGCCGCCGTTATTTATGTAAACGCCATTTGGTTCAGCATAAAAACCACTGGATTGCGCATATCCGCTAGGCTCATCAAAATAGCTACCCACAACATATCCTTGATTGCTATATCCGGCATGAGAGTAATAACCATTTTCCATATACATTTCTTGCGCGTGCACTGCAAAAGGCAGGAGCAATAGAGAGAGGTACCAAGCCAATTTTTTCATATTTTTTTCCTTATGAGGTTTTCCTTTGCATTTTCATATAAGGGGTTATTTTGTAAACATTTTTTTTCGTATTTAAAAAAACCACATTAAAATAGATAGTTAAATTTAGGCAACAGGAAAATGTACAAGCAAGGGAGCTCCTATGCCCTATCCAGAAAAACTTTCTAAATATACACAAGCGGCCTGTGAAGCGTGTTATGCTGTTGGCAGTGTTCTTAAAAATGGTTTTGGCGAGAAGTTTGCCATTTATCCCAAAGGAAATAACAATGATCTTGTGACCAGCTACGATCATTTAGCCGAAAAAGTTGCAGTAGATTTTTTACAAGCTAAATTTCCAGAAGATTCTTTTATTTGCGAGGAGCGCGGCATGTATCGCTACCGGGAGGATCGCACCTGTTGGATGATCGATCCGCTCGATGGCACTGTAAATTTTGCCCATAATATCCCTTTTTTTTGCGTGACTATTGCCGCTATCTCTAATGGTAATGTTATTTCAGGAGCCACTTATATACCCATGCTAGATGAGCTCTTTTATGCTGAAAAAAATACTGGCGCTTTTTTTAATGGCAGGCCAATAAAGGTAAGCGCAAAAGACGACTTATACACTAGTTATCTGGCCACCAGCCTTTCCTTTAATTTGCATCAAAATAAGGGGCATACCATAGAGCTCTTTTCTCATATGGCTAAACTCGGCTTTCCCCTGCGCTCATTTGGCTCGACAGCAATTAGCCTAGCTTATATTGCCTGCGGCCGATTTGATGGGTATTGGAGTTTGGGCGGCGGACTAAGAGCTTGGGATATTGCAGCGGGCAAACTTCTCATCGAAGAGGCTGGCGGCAAAATGACGCTCAGCTCAGGCAAGCCTTTAAACATTCAGTCAGACAGAGAGTTTGTTGCCAGCAATGGCAATATCCATGGGGAATTGATCAGGCAGATTTCTGAGGGGAATAAATGACATTCTGCATTTAACCCTAATCCCGTGCCCTTGCCCGCTTCCTATTACCCATATCTTTTTTGGAAACAACGCAGAGACGCGGAGACGGGGAGACGTAGAGGGTTTTAATGAATGTCTGCTATATTAACGCCAAAAAATTGCTTTTAAACCCAAGTTGTCCCCTAAATCTTAGCACAAGCTTAATTAGATAATTGAGATGGCGCAGATAATGCCGAAGCCAAGGGTTCTTCCCCTTGGCAAGGCGTTAGATGCGTCAGATCGATTGTCT
>JAEYWL010000053.1 GCA_023428915.1 Verrucomicrobiota bacterium | reverse complement strand
GAACACGAAGGCGCAGAGAGGGAAAGTCGCGGGGGGTGGGGGTACGACTCACCAACATAGGTAGCATTTTATACACTTAGCTTAATTAAAACCTCATTGATTATATAAATGAAACGCAAAGAGGAATATCTAAATCTTTGTGCCTTAGATTCTTTATGTTTAAGTGATGATTTAGGAATCATCTTTTAGTCTTTTTAAGCGCCTAATTATGCCTGTGGTAAGCCATCAACAAGTTGCACAATCTCTTAAGAAGAAGAATTTATATCTACTATTATTCCTCTTCTTCCTACAGTGTGGAAATGTAGATAATCCGGCTATTTCCTCTCGAAAAACCCTATGTCAGCAACCTGTCGGTAATCTGTTAATAGCAGATGATAGTTCTCAGCAGCAGCTTAGAACTGATGATAAATGATCGACTTATCAACAGGAAGTCATAGGGTTTTCAACAATCTATTCTAAGTTGAAGGTATTTGAATAACACATCAAACACGCTAACTTAATCTTAGTCGTTTGTGTTAAGATTGTACTTCATCACTTTCGCATGAGCCTTGCTCATGTCCCTCTCTTCATCATAGGCATCTCCTTGCAGATTGCAGGCCCAAGCGTCCAGCTCAAGCATATCTTGCGGATCAAGCCGGGGCAGCTGCGCCAATGTTCTATTCTGCGAAAAATAATTAACAGGGCTTAAGCCGACTATCGCCGCATCGATCTGCCCCCCTTGCAATAATGCAGCGAGGGAGACGCTCGCTATATCTGAGCGATGTTTGATAGCAAGGTCATTCAATTTGCTCAAGCGCCGCTGAAATTCATTCCAGCCGCAGGCTGCATCAATGAGGAGCTTGTACTTAACGAGGGAACGGTTTTCAAGCAGATGTAATTTCGGTTCTTCCTGCATCAACCACTTCTCGTTTAAGAAGCCTCCCAGCAAAGTGCCATAAGCAAAAATTTTAATTTTTTTCTCGCGGCAAAACCGCCCAATCCCGCGCGCGATTCTTTTATCAAAAAGAGAAGCTTGGACTTGCAATGAGGCAATATCAAACCGCTTTGCAAACTCTTCAAGATATTTGCAGTTCAGGTTTGTAAGGCCAATTTCTGCAATTTTTCCTTTGGCTTTCAATTCTGAAAGAACTTCCATAGCAAAAAAGTAATTCTTCACCTCCCAATCCCACCAGTGAAATTGCATGAGATCGATGCAATCTGCTTGCAAACGCTTTAAACTGCGGTCGACAATCTTTTCAACATACATTTTGTCGATTTGCTGCAGGCTATTCCGATCCGGCACAAATTTGGTGTGGATGCGCAGCTTTTTAAGATGTACTGCCTTTCCCAATAGCTCCTCGACCCCAAGATAAATATCCCCGCAGTCGAATGCGGTAAATCCGCATTCAATAGCATCTAAAATAGGATTTAGAGTTATATTTTGCTGCGAATGATCCGCAGCAAGCTGCCAGCACCCCCTGATGATGCTCGATTTATTGCTCATTTTGCCGCCTCGCTGCTGAAATTTGATGGTGGTAAAAAGTTTTTTTTCCTGTCCTGGTGATTTTGAAGATCCCTCCGCAATGTATATCAGGGCAGCCAATAACGTGGTCTGTGCTGATCCAATCATTCGGATGTGTGAACCTTTGTTTCAAGGTAATGATAGGAATCAGGGCGGCAAGGCAGTAAATGGGAAAGCTTTGCCCAGGCGGCAGTGAAAAATTTTCTCCGGAAAGGATAAAATAATCCCCAACTTTATGGTTGCAGACCATGGGTTTTAGGCCATTGTTTGCGACTTCTACCTTGATGTCATAGAGTTCAAAAGAGTCATTTTTTGGCATATATTGTCCTTTTTCAAAATTATGCATACCGCCAGCGCTGAGAACATAAAGGGTGCGCAGATGGCAAAGTTAGTGTTAAATGCAGCGATGCTAAGGTGGCAAATTGCAGGCGCCAACGCAGAAGTGAATGAAGCCCCTATAGAATAGGTGGTTGAAATGGCAGTATTGCGCGCACTTCCTGCAAAGAGATCTCCAAAATAATGGGGCGTGCACAATGCAAAGACCATTAAAAATAAATGCACAAGGATTTGCATTAGCACTAAAACCGTATATGAGGCGAGCGCCAGGGCGCTGCCTAAAAGAGGGGCGCTTAAAAATACTCCTGCAGCTCCAAATTTCATCAATTTGCGATAAGGAACGTTAAATTTATCGGCAATAAATCCCAAACAAGGCGGCAGTATAATCCACAAGCTGAGCAGGAAAGCATTCGATTTAAAAATCTCGCTTCGTGGAATTTTTAAATCCTGATGGACCCGTTCATTGAGGTAAATTAAAGACCCATAAAAAACAAGAACCATCATAGAGGCTACAAGCAAGGCGCTAAAAATAGCATTTTTATCCTGTATCGACTTCTCGGTAACTTCTGAAACTTTTTTTGCGGTTGCGGTGTGATGCTCCTTCAAAGAAGAACGAAATAATAGGAGGAAGAATCCAATCATCCCTCCCATGAGAAAGATCATGCGCACATTATCCACATATAGGCTAGCCAGGAAGCTGGCAGCCAATCCTCCCACATGTGTAGACGAAATGACGCATGCGCCAAAAAAAGTGCGGTATTTGTCATTAAGTTCATAAGAATAAGTCATTGCCGTTCCATATTCTCCTCCAACAGCCAAGCCTTGAGCAATGCGGCATAAAAGAAAAAGCAGTGCGGACGTTAAGCCGATCAAGTGCACCCCAGGAATAAATGCCAGGGCGAAAGTGGCGGCAGACATCAAGCTCATGGAGCTTATAAGCGAAGCTTTTCTCCCATATAGGTCTCCGATGCAGCCAAAGCAAAACGCACCTATAGGTCGGAATAAGAACGCAATAGCATAGCCTAAGTAGGCAAACAGCAGCTTAAGCATCGGGTTGGAAGTATCTATGAATTCTTCCGCAAGGGAGCTCGCCAAAAGACTGACGAGCATCATATCAAAGTGTTCAAAGGCGACTCCTAGAGCAACTATAGCAAAACTACGCTTTGCTTTTTTAAGTAGCATTTATACCCCCTTCCGCATGAGCTGCATTAGCATGCTTTGCTGCAGAAGGCTGCTCTTGTTCAAGCATGCCCAGGATGATTTTTTTTACTGACAGGGACTTATCAATCCACTTATTGACATAGGCTTGTGTAAATGTCTTAAAGTTGCTATGGATGTTATCAAGGTTATATTGATAATCTTCTAAAAGCTGTTCTACGGTGCATGGCACCAGCGTAAGCCCCAGCGTGCCTCCAAGCCCTGCAAGGGGGGAGCTGTGGCCTGCCGCATCGCCGATTCGAAACACATTCCCTTCCGAACAAAGGGAGGCGATTCTATTTGCGACCTGTACTGGGGTCTTAACAACATTTATTATATCCGGCGCATCAGCAATTCCAATATAATCAAAGGCTTTTTGGGCTGCAGCCAATATCAGGTTGCGAATGGCCTTTTCAGACATGTTTTTGCCCGAGGTAACTGCTACGTTTACCACCTTGCTGTTAGCGTTAAAAATAACATTGGCTATCTGCAGGGTTTTTTGCGCAGTAATAATCATGGATAAGACAAAAGTTTTGCTGCCATGATAATTAAGATTTCCAAATACCCAGTTTTCATTTGTGCAAGCATTGTCAACAGTATCGTTCTTTTCGTTTGCCATGCCCAGATTTATGGCAGATTGAGAGCGGGCTCCTTCTGCAATAAATATTAAATCAGGCGTTATCGTTAAGGGGGGTGCCGGGCTAGTTTTTTGTAAAATTTCAACTTTTGCCAACCCCTCCCTTTCAACAGGCTGTGAAAGGATAGTTTCGGCATTGCCTAATATTTTAATTCCTAGCGCAGCGGCTTTTTGCGCGAGAAAGGCTTGCAGGTCCTTGATCTGCACGCTGTAGATGCCATCTTCATTAAAGAGGTCTTTGAATTTTGCAGGGTCCTTAGGCAAAAAGCCCTCAAACTGCAGCCGGCTGACATCAGCTGGCGGAAAAGGTTTAGTGCAGCCTTCGCCAAAAACTACAATTTGATGATCTGTAATTCTTGCGGCGACTGATGTTTCAAACTCTTCTAAAAGACCATGTTTTCTTAAAAAAACCTGCGCTTCGCGGTTGAGATTAATTACATTAAAGCGTGAAAACTCGTCTCTTTTCTCGGCAATAACCACTTCAAAGCCTTTTGCGTGCGCTTCAAAAGCCGCAGCTAATCCGGCGGTACCAGCTCCGCTAATTAAGATGGTTTTTTTGCCCTTTACCTGGCCTGTTTCGGAAACAGCGATGTGATTTCCTGCTGCCAACATAATATCGACAATTTTATAAGAGCCGCTGTTCCGGACAAATTTTCCGTTATGAACCGTTTGCCCATTTTCTATTTTTTGTTTGCTTATAGCAGATATTGCTTCCATAATTCCTCGGCGCATCTAAATGTATTTAAAATCAGCTGCAGGCCTATCTAACAAATTATTATTTTTAAGCTGCAGCAGTAAGGGTATATTAAAAATGTAGGGGTTAACTGGCGCTGAAGCGCCAATCAGAAAAAAGAGGCAGGACTTGGAATAAAGATTTTTTAGTCATGCTGTAATGCTATAGCATTACAGCATTTCATGCAACCCTAATTAATTTATAAAAGCAAATCTTGTGGATTTACCCATAAATCATCGTCCAGATGATCTTCTGCTGCAATATCAGGATAATAAGCTTGATAGCGGCAGCCCATCAAATCAGCCAATTTTTGATAATAGCTGCGCTGCTCTGTTCCGGCAAGCGCATGGTCGATTTCAATAATTTTGGTCTGAGGCTGGCAAAAAAGCAAATTAGCCAAACCGGAACCGTGAGGGGAAACAATGCATTTTGCATGATAAAACAAGCGCGCTTGTTCGGCTATTGGAAGATCTTCAAGGATAACTGTATGGAAGCCATGTTTTGTAAGAAAGGCGGTCAACTCTTGTTCATTAAGTATGCGGCGATTATTGGCCTTAGCCCGTGAAATATATAGCTTCTCAAACGATGGCAAAGTCTTATCGGTTAAAAAAGTATCGATGAGAAATGTTTTAAGCCATTCCGGAAGGATTGGTGATTTAAACGGGATGAAAGGCACGGCGGGCACAAGGAGTTCATCAGCTTGTATAGCGATATCTCCATCAATCATAAGCAAGTGTTCTTCCGACAGGCCCACTTTCTCTAAAATTAATTTTAACGACTCTTTTTGCCAGGGGTAGTGAAGGTTATTGATGTAAATTTTATCAAAGGGCAGCTCAGCATCACTAATAATTTTAAGGCGCGGCAGCACTTGATATAGCCAATGGTACCAATTCTCCTGTCCCGGGGAAGATATGACTGCCAGTTTGCCTCTAAAGAGAATACTTTCAAGATTTTCTCCCCTTTTCACTAATCTATGCTGATCCTTATGAAAAGTTTCCGTATCTGTTAATACTAATCCCTCGGCAGTGACAATGCCCCCTTCGTTAACTACTATTCCTTTTCTTAAAGAGAGCACAAATTGTTTTGAATCAGGTTCTTCTAAGAGTATTTTTAAGGGTGCTCCTTGTTTATGGCAATCAGCAGCAGTAGTAAAACCGTGCGGGATTTGCGCTGTAAGTTGATAGAAGAGGCCTATAAAGATGAAAACGGAGAAATATTTATACATTTTTATCCATAAGTTAGTTATGCAAACAATTTAACGAGTTTAGTAGGTAAGCCTTGGCACCATAGCTACCATTTGGAGCATTGTCGGTTCTGTCATGCAGCTTGTAGCGCTGCGGTCTTTCATGCCGCTCGTACAGACCATGCCTTCATAGAATCCTTCCACCGCATGGTCGATGTCAATATGTTCTTTGCATTCTTCGTTTTATTAATTGCCTCCGGTATTAGATGGCGCCTTCAAATCGCTAAAAAAGATCAAGCCTAAATTTTTTAAATATCTCTTGCTAATTAGAAAACGTTTAAGCAAGTTTCATTTGCAAAGAAACTATTTGCCATATGGCAAAAAAACTGTTAAAATAAAGGAAATCAAATGAGTTGGAACCTTAGATTTTCCAATCAAGCTGCAAAACAGTACCAGAAGTTAAAGAAGAGTGGAACAAAGCCTTCTATAAATGACATGGTTGACTTATTAGCAATTGAATTAAAAGCTTTTGGTCCAGAACGAGTGACATGGCCAAATTATGGTAAATTGTCAGATAATACCTATCATTGCCATCTCAAAAAAGGTAAAACTACTTATGTGGCTTGTTGGATATTATTAAGTTATGAAAAAAAACAAATAGAAATCTATTACGTAGGAACTCATGAAAATGCGCCATATTAATACATCACAATAT
Organism: Verrucomicrobiota bacterium; assembly: GCA_023428915.1. GTDB lineage: Bacteria > Chlamydiota > Chlamydiia > Chlamydiales > JAEYWL01 > JAEYWL01. The sequence goes on along the minus strand of JAEYWL010000053.1, from coordinate 3,971 downwards.
TTGGCAGTTGTTATTTCCCTGCCAAGTGGTAAGGAAATTTCTTATGAAATTCCTAAATCGGCCCTAAAAGAATTGGAGATATATCTTAAAGAATTGAGTAAAACTCAAATTGCACCTTGGGAAGAGGCGCAAGATTGGGAAGGGTTAGCTAAAGATCGGATCGAAAAGTATAAAAAAGCAGGCTTAGCTATACGCGGAGCTCGCTTTCGGGAAGGAATGTCTCAAATTGCCTTAGCAAAAGCTAGCGGAGTGCATCAAAACGAGATTTCAAAAATAGAAAATGGCAAAAGAGGCGTGGGTGAAAAAGTGGCTAAAAAGTTAGCTAAAGCCCTGCGCATTGACTATAGTATTCTGTTAACTTCTTAATTAGCCGCGATCGAGAAACTTATTGTGGATGATTTGTCCATTAGTTGGATTCATAAATAGATAGCGTGTATTACGCTTGCCAAAGTAGAACATATCCATAATGCTGCCAGCCAGTGCGTCGAAAGAAAAATCACCGATTTGCCCAAGCTTCCAGTTTTCTTCAATGAAGCGCAGAATAGAGGATTGATCAATTAGTGTATGTGACACATAGTTTTCTTTAGCCCAAGGGGAAATTAAAAGAAAGGGCACGCGCAAGCCATAACCAATACGGCCCTGATATCCTCCTAATGGAGGATTATCTCCGGAATTGCCAACAGTAACCAAGGCGTCGTAAGGACTTTGTGATTCATTCACAATAGTCGGCATTTCATGGTCATACCATCCTCCCGAATCATCATAGGCGATAATAATAGCCATTTGCTTCCATTGCGGCAATTTCTGCAGCGTATTGATAGTATTCACAATAAATTCTTGTTCATTCAAGGGGTTGGAATAGCCTGCATGGCCATCCTGATACGCAGCTGCTTTTAAAAAGCTGACATTGGGTAAGTTGCCTACTTTTATGGCGGCCCAAAAGTCTGAGAGGTCATAGTTATGGTTAGCTTGATCGGTATGCCCCACCATATATGGCGAGCTAGGGGGAAGGTGCTGCTGATTTGAAGTTGAAGCATAGTATTGGAAGGGATTGTGATGCGGGATGTAGTCTGGTGTGATCTGCCCATAGGGATTAACATGGCTTGCTGAACAATTGGAAAAGCCGCCTTGAAACCATCCCCAGGTAATATTTTGGGCATTGAGAAGATTTCCGACATTAATCCCTGACAATTCTGGGGTAACTGAAGATGCGGAACATTGGTCAAACAAAGGATCGAGATCGTTTATAAGCGTCCCTTGATAAATATAATCGGGATAATTAGCAGGCGTTGCACCATGTACTTGTCCCGATATGAGATTGATTGCTCCTACACTAGAACCGCAAATGTTGGTGGTATGAAAATTGTCGCTCATTGCAAAATGCTGGGCATAGTTCCAATATGCTGTAACGGTATTGCCATCAAAATATCCCATGACAATATTTGGAGGGTTGCAACCTATTCCTGTAGTTTCTACGAATTGATCCATTAAACCTGCGTGGCAAGCTTGCTGCAGCACGGTGTAAGTATGATTGGGGTCGCTGGTATTTACTTGCGAGGGGGCCAAGCGAAAGGGCAAAGTTGAGTTTTGATTATTGACAAGCACTCCTCCGGCAAGTCCATTTACAGATGGGGTTGAAATTTTAGGGTAGAATGGCGATTCCCCAGGGTTATTTTGGGCTATGGGGTAGGTGCCAAAATAATGGTCGAATGTTCGGTTTTCTTGGAAAATTACGACAAGATACTGTATTGGAGTTGTTGTAGCAGATTGTGCAGCGTACCCTGATGTTCCAATTGCTATGAGGCAAATAAAATTTACTAGATGGCGCATTTCTACCTTTATTCATTGTAGATAATTTTACATTTCATTTTTTCCAATACTACATGGTCTTGTCTTTTTTATTAGGGCTTTTTTGTGTGAATGTGATATATCACATATTAATATTATGAATAGAGAGGATGCATGCAGACAGAAAAAATCGCACGTACATTTGTTAGAGATGAAGCGTATAGTGTACTTAGAAAGTGGATTGTTGAAGGTACGCTTAAACCAAACCAAAGATTGCGCGATAAAGAATTGGCTGAACAGCTTGGAGTAAGTCGAACCCCTATTCGTGAAGCTTTGTTGAAATTGGAAGATGAAGGCTTTGTGCACACCAGAGCTAACAGTTCCACTAGTGTATGTCCCATTGACAGACAGAATGTCTTTAATCAATATGCCATTGTAGCTGCCCTTGAACAATTAGCAATAAAATCAGCTTTTTCTCGCATTACTAAAAAACACATTGAAGCAATGGAGAAGGTCAACGAACAACTTTTGCAGGCTTTGCAAAGGGGTGTTGCCATACAAGCCGTGGAATTAGACAATGAGTTTCACTCAGTCACCATAGATTTAGCGCAAAATCCGGAACTTTGCCAAATCTTAAATGGCGTTAAGCAAAAATTAAAGCGCGTGGAACTCTATTATTTCGAACAAGTGCCGAATGTTTATCAATCTTACGAAGAGCATTTGCAGATAGTTGCAGCCTGCAAACACAAAGACCTTGCACTTGCTTTGCATTCAATTGAACATAATTGGCAGGCCAGCCTGGCTCGCATTCAATCAATCCTAGTATAGGGGGCTTTATGGATACCTTAGAAAAAACTAAAATTACTGAACTGTTATCGAAACTAATTAGCATTCCCTCTATCAATCCCAGCTTAAGCGGAAATGCAGACCATAATGAAATGGACATTGCGATCTTTATCCGCGATTGGCTGCTGCAGCATAACATCAAGGCCCATATTGATGAAGCGGCGCCTGGCAGGCCCAATGTTTATGCTGAAATCGGCAATGGCCATGGACCGACCCTATGCCTGTGCGGCCATTTAGATGTAGTTGACGTAGTGGAAATGACCATTCCTCCTTTTAAACCAGCTATAGAAGGAAATCGCATGTATGGCCGCGGCAGCTGTGATATGAAAGGCGGAGTAGCAGCCATTTTGAGTGCTGCTGTTGCTTTGTCTGAACAGCAATTTGATGGCAAGCTCATTTTAGCTCTTGTTTGCGATGAAGAGTATGGCAGCATTGGCGCTGTTGATTACGTAAAACAATATAGCGCCGATGCCTGCATTCTAACTGAGCCCAGCAGTTTAAAATTGGTGTTGACCCATAAAGGCTTTGTGTTGGGAAAAGTTACAGTTAAGGGAAAAAGCGCTCATGGAAGTCGCTGGGATTTAGGTGAAAGTGCCATTGCAAAAATGGGGCACGTGATAGTAGGGCTCGACGAGTTAGACAAAAATACCCTTAGACATAGAAAAGACCCCCTTGTAGGGCCCGCTTCTATGCACATTGGCTTAATCAATGGCGGTACAGGTGTTTCTACTTATGCTTCATCTTGCACCATTCATGTGGAAAGGCGGACATTGCCTTCTGAAAACATGGAGGAAGTTAAACAAGAGCTTTTACAAAGTATCCTTAGTGCATGCCCTGATGCTCAAATTGAATGGTATATGGAAAGGCAGCCATTTTACTGCGATCCAAATGCGGCGATTGCCAATCATGTTAAGCAAGCTTATCAAGCTGTTATGGGGCAAGAAGCAGAAGTGGCAGGGTGGGGAATTTGGTCCGACGCTGCAATTTTTCAAGCGGCCGGAATTCCTACAGTCAATATAGGTCCCACCGGCTATGGCCTCCACGAACCAGTCGAATGGGTGGATCTAGACTCAGTTGCACAAACAGCCAACATTCTGTACCATGCCAGCCAGGCATTTTTTGAAAAAAATCTGTCAGCAATCAAGAGCGCAGAGGAAATTTAATAGTTAGGTTTAAGAATATAAGATCAGACACTCTATTCATGAGACGGTCGATGAAGCGAGCGTAAGAATAGCTTTTCGCAGTTTTTTAGACCGTCTTTAACCTGCATTCGGCAGTTGAAACCCAAGTTGTCCCCTAAATCACGCTTGAACAGGCCTGCACTTGCCAATTGAAAC
>JAEYWL010000021.1 GCA_023428915.1 Verrucomicrobiota bacterium | reverse complement strand
CTGCAGGATCTCCCTGCAGGTATCGGAACGTGGGGTTTAAAGGTAAATTAGAGTCCTGACAGGTCTGGTAGCAAATCTTGATCTCGATCTTAATCTTAATCTTAATCTTCCTTTTCACACATTTCGATCAGAGTTGGAGCGTATCAATCCGATCAACATCGAAACAATCTGGTATAGTTGATTTTTTCCCCTTTTCACTGTATCTTCATCAATTTTCTTTTTGGCAACAAGAACATCCAGACAAGCAGCGCACTCAAGTGCTGAGCCACGTGCACTATCGAAATATCTGCAGCGATCAGCGGATGTATGTTTTCCATTCCCTTCAGCAATATTCAAAGGAATTGAGGTACTGGCACGGTCTAGTTGATTATGAACAGAAAGGTTTTTTGGAATGGTTTCCAGAAATTCGCTAATCCATGTGACAAAATGAATTGACTCTTGGTAGACGTTAAGCATTTCGTGACCGAACTGAGACATAAAAGCTCGAATTGAGAAAAGTTAAAGAAAAGCAAGATTTAGATCTTGATCAAGATCAAGATTAAGATCAAGATCAAGATCAAGATCAAGATCAAGATTAAGATCAAGATTAAGATCAAGATCAAGATTAAGATCAAGATTAAGATCAAGATCAAGATTGAGATTGAGATCAAGATTAAGATCAAGATCAAGATTAAGATCAAGATTAAGATCAAGATCAAGATTGAGATTGAGATCAAGATACAGCCGGCAGCTCGCCAGCTAGTAATACCCTTATTTTCTTAACAGCTGCTTTCTTAGCTGCCGCTTTCGCGCCAAAGGAGGGCCCCAAGTCCTCTCAGGTACTCGAGCAGTAAAGATTTCCAAGGCCCGCGAGCTTTAACTTTTCCCTTTTGACCTATTTTTAATTTTAGCGCGTCTTGGTGGGAAAGCTCTACAAAAATAGGATAATAGCTTTCTGTAAGATCTAGTTGGCCATTAGGGCCTTGAATGACGGGAAGTGCGCCTTCATTGATAGAAGCAAGCTCCGGATAGGGAAGCTCTTCCTGGCGAATAGGGGAAATTCGCTTTACTATACCTTCAATCTTGATTGACAGATCCGAATCGGGGGTGAATTTTACTTTTTGTCCTACCGCAATATCTCTGACGTTTTTTTCAGGTACGAAAAACACCAAAGACATTTCCCCAAAGGGGGCGATTTTTCCTAAGATCTGATCCCGGGCCACATATTGATTCACCGATAACGCTTCATCCCACTCATATAATGTTCCGCTTATTTTTGCAGTGATGGTTAACCGATCTTTTTGATCCTGTAAACCTTTAAGGGCGGATTCGAGGGATTGCAGTTCGGTTTGCTTTTCAGGAAGATATACCTGGTCTTCAGGTGTTCGAGATAAATGCCGAATTTCACTAATGACTCTTTCTTTTTCAGCTATTTTGCTGGCGATTTCAGCTTCAAGCGGGCTAGATACCAATGTTATTAGCGCTTGTCCTTCTTTCACGTCTTGATGGGGCTTAACGTTAATTATTGCAATTTTACCCGGGTAAGGTACGTAAATGACCTGTTCTTTAATGGGTATAGTAGTCGCCGGAAAAGAATTGGTGTGAGGAAAAGGGATAATTAACCAACCTAAGGCCATGGCGAGAATAACAGTTATAAAGATAAATCTTGTACTCATTTTAAATAGACCTCTTTTGCGGTATACTAATCTAAGTTCATCTATCGTTGGAGTAATAACAAATGTCATTGCTGCCGCTGTAAAAGCAAATATTCCAAAAGTTTTGGGCATCTGATAGTACACAAAAGTTGCAATCGCCAGATACAATCCAATCCTAAAAAAAATAGTATAAATTGCATAAATAAATAAGGAGATCTGGTATGGCGTGCTCAGCTCTTTCTCGGGGTTCTCAACTTCAAGAGAAAAAAGGTATTTATGTACGAGCGTACGTAATAAGTTAAAGGCGCGGGGCTGTAAGTTATCTATGCTTAATAAGTCTGAGAGGAAATAGTAGCCGTCCAGGCGAAAAGCGGGATTTAGATTAATCATAATAGATTTTATCAGGCTTACTGACGAAAGAATAAAAAAAATACTTTTAAGCGGCCCAGGCTCGGTAATTACCCAGAAAAAACTGGAAATGCCGGCAATAACAAATTCCATTCCTACACCGGCAAGCGAGAGAAATACCCGTTGTTTTCTCTTTTTTAGTTTCCAGGCGTCTGTAATGTCGATAAAAATCAAGGGCCAAAAAAACACCAGAGCAAAGATAACGGCATGGATATTCAATTTATAATTTTTGGCGAGATAGGCATGGGCCAGTTCATGTATCACTTTTAAAGCAACCATTACACAGACAAGCGCAACCATGCCCAGGTAGTTAAAAACCTCCTTAAACCCCGCCAAATACTCATCAAAATGGATGAGTATTTGCGTGATCCCAAAAGAGGTTATTATAATAAACAGAAGAATCATAAGAGGGGAAAACAGCAATTTAACGAAAGGAAGGGTCTTGGTTAGAAATTGATTGGGATCGCCTAAAACAAAAGTAAAGGAAAAATACTGCCGTGAAATGGAAACAAAGATATTTTGCTTTTTCGATTCCAGATCACTGATTATTTTTTCGGATTTAAAGGGGATATCCAATAAATTGTGATTGGAAGCTTCGACAAAAAAATCGCGTATTTCATTTTCCGATACTTTAAGGGTAGTGTCTTGGTTAATGGCTGTTGTTAGATCAATTAAAGTCATATCCGGTTTTAGATATTCCAGGATCTTGGCTTCTTTCCAGGAAATTTTGAAAAAAGTCTCGGTTAAAGGATCGTATAAATTGAAGGTAGGCCCCCCGTCAAATTCATTGGGTCCTCTATAAACCTTTATATCCTTTCGTAATAGTGGTAGTGACATAGTGTTATCTAAGGATTTCAATAGAGAGTTAAAAAGCTTTACTCATCATAGAATATGCAGTATATGTCAAGGTGAAATTTTTTTTTGGAATATAGTGAACGCCATATCAGACTTGTTACGTAAATCCATTTGCTTGCTAAATTTACCTTTTCTGGTTCTTTGTTTAACAGGCTGTGTCAGCGATTATGATTGGGTTTCCCTGAGGGATCAGCACGCCATCGAGGATGTGGATGATATATTGGAGGAAGTTTATGTTCCTCCTTATCCACTAACCTTAAGTGATATTTTACGGATCGCCCTTATACAAAATTTGGATTTACAAGTGCAGCGCGATGAATTAGCTGCGCAAGCGGCCATCGCTGCGGCGGAAAATTACAAAATGATCCCTCCGCTTACTGTGGATGGTATCTACTCAAGGAGATCTAATAGCACGGCTACTGCCATTCTTACTCCGGCAGGAGTGCAGCCCCCGCAAATTTCCTCTACCCAGGATACAAGGCAATGGGACATTCGGCAAACAATTAACTTGTTGGATTTTGGCCTTAGCTACTTCAGGGCGCAGCAAGAACGAGGCAAGGCGCAGCTCCTGGCTCAGACGCAGCTTAGGGTTAGGCAAAAACTTATTTTTGATATTGTCCAGGCTTATTGGAAAGCAATTGTGGCCCAAAAAACTTTAGGCCGTTCTTTGATTGTTGTCGAAGAGGCTGAAGAGGCGCAAGCGCAGCTGGAAATGCAAATTGCCCGCAAAAATATTTCCACTGTAGATGCGCTGAAGCAAGAAGGGCATTTAATAGAGATGCATAGCCGATTATTTGCCATACGTTTTCAATTAGAGAGCGCCAAAGCAGAGCTTTCTGAATACATGGGGCTTCCGCCATGCACTTACTTTGAGCTGGCAGATGTTGAGATTGTAGAAAATTGCGAACAGCAAGTGGAATCTATTGAAAGCCTTGAGGAACAATCGCTTTATTGGCGCCCTGAACTAGTTGTTAAGGACTTGGAAGAAAAAATAGCCGTAGAAGATGCGCGAATTGCTACTTTGCAAATGATGCCGGGCGCTACTACTTTTGGCGATTACAATGCAGACGGCAACCCCTTCCTGGTGCACAATTATTGGCTATCTGCCGGTGTCAGGGCCACATGGAACTTGCTTGCATTTCCGCAGCGTATTGCTGAATTTCATGCAGGTAAAGCGCGGGAAGAACAGGCATATCGTGCCAGACTGGCATTAACTGTAGCTGTTTTGACACAAGTGCGCCTTGCTTATTTAAATTATCAAACTGCTTTAGAGCAGTACCGGATTTCTTCGCAGTATGCGCTTGTAAAAGATCGTTTATATGCTGCTACTGCAGCCAGTAAAAATGCAGGCGATATGAATAAGCTAGACGTTATTAATTTTGCAGAACAGGCTTTAACAGCCAATATTGCTGCTTTAAAAGCTTATGCAGATCTTGAAGTAGCAAAAGAGCAATTGGGATTCGTAATCGGCAAACCTTTGCGTTTTACCCCTGTAAATTTAGAAGAGGATACTTGTTATGCTGGGGAGTTCTAAAGTTTATCTTGGCTGTCTTTTGTTATTGATAGCACCCATTTTCCTGTACGCAGAAGAGTTAGAACTTAAACAAGATCATGACCACCAGCTGCCCCCATCTGAGGCTGTGACTGCCCTTCATCAAACAGAACCAGGGCCCTTCGATGGACCAGAAAACTCAACCTATGACCAGCTGCTATATACCGAAAACTCTCCTGAATTTGAAGTTGTCCCCCAGCAAGAAGAAACGATTCGCGTAATACTTGCACCGCTATATCGCACAATTCTCTCTGCACAGGTTAATACTAAAGTAAAAAAAATTTACAAACGCATGGGTGATTCCTTTCATGAAGGGGAGTTATTAATCCAGTTAGATAACCAGGTTTTTGCCGCATTGCTCCGCAAAGCGCAAGGCATTTTGGATAAATCCAAGGCAGAGTTAGAAGGGCGCCAAGAGCTTTTTCAGGAAGATTTAATTAGTTATTTTGAATTCAAGCAAGCACAGTCTAATTTTCTTTCCGCCGAATACGACGTGGCCTCAGCCGATTTTTTAAATAGCGGCTGTTTTATACGCGGACCATATGATGGTAAAGTTACAAACTTGCTGATTGAGGAAGGCGAGTTTGCTCTTGAAGGAAGAAGTTTAATAGAAGTAATCTATGATAAAGTATTGGTCGGACGCATTTTGCTGCCCTCCAGTCTTATTTCTAAATACCCGTTGGGAACGGCATTGTCGATAAAAGTCTATGAGACAGGCGAGGTGATTGACGGTAAAGTCATTAAAATAGATGCTGCCATTAATCCTTCAAGTTCATTAATTAAAATGGAAGTCGCCATTCCAAACCCAGAAGGAAAACTGCTAGCTGGGATGGTAGGAGAAGTAGTAGCAGACTCAGAGGCTAAAAGGCAGTAAATGGATACACCTGAACAAACAGTTGCTGCAGTTAACCTGCTAAGTAAAATCAATAGACTTATGCTGCGTGTTTTTTCAACTGCAAGCAGCGAGTCCCTTACATTTTTGATAGTAAATGATTCAATTCAAGTTACCCGCTACGATCGCGCTATACTTTTTGATATCAGCGGCAAAAAAAACCGCCTATTGGCTGTCTCAGGGCAAGCTAAAATTAAGAAAAACAGCGAGCTGGCTACAGTCTGGAACAGACTGATATTTAATCTTAAAGAACCGGCAATTATTCAGAAGGTGTCTGACGAATCATTCACTTCTGAAATAGACCTTTGGAAACACTTTCAGGATGAATACAATAATCCCTCAGTTCTATGGTATCCTCTTCGCTATCAAGACAACGCCCCTCTTTTAGCTTTATGGCTTGAACGTTGGGACAATCAGGCTTGGAATGAAGAGGATATAGAGTTGCTGCATCCCCTTGCTGAATCATACGCCATTGCTTGGGAAAAGTTCGCTCCAAAACGAATACACCGCCTCTGGAGTGATTATAGAGTGTTGTATCTTATCCCGCTGCTTTTACTGGCTATGTATCTAATAAAAGTTCCCTTAAGGATAGCAGCCCCATGTGAAATTATTCCGGTGAAGTCGATTGCCATTACTTCTCCATTAGAAGAAATAATAGAGAAAGTGTCCGTAACACCCGGTGAATTTGTAAAAAAAGGGGACCCTCTTTTTGAGTTTGATAAGAGAGTGCCATTACAGAATTTAAAAATCATCCTTGAGCAACAGAAAATTGCCAAGCAAGATTTGGACAGAGCGAAGGGATTGGCTTTTAAAGATGAAAAAAGTATTTCTGAGATAGGCGTACTTGAAGGTAAATTAAAAAAGGAGAACGCTGACTTGGCCCTGGCCAAATACAAAGCAAGCCTGCTTACAGTAAAAGCTCCTATTGATGGCATTGTGATCATGGATGACCCTAACCAGTGGCGAGGCAAGCCTGTCCGCATAGGGGAAAAAATACTCAGCCTTAGCCCAGCTGACCAGACAAAAATACGATTATGGGTTCCGGAAAATGATAATGTAGCTTTGGACTTTTCCAAGCCGATTACCATCGTATTGAATGTGTCTCCGGAAGTTTCAAGAGAGGCTAAACTAGTCTATATTTCCAATGTAGCCGGTATGCATGATAACAAATTTTCAAACTATATTGGAGAGGCTGTTTGGTTAAAACCACAGCCGGACATACGTTTGGGGTTAAAAGGGACCGCGATCCTTTATGGCGAGGATGTTTCATTGATCTACTGGATCCTGCGCAAGCCTTGGGCTCAAGTCCGCGCCATCTTAGGGTTGTGAATTAAGGGAAATGGTTGTAAAAGTTTGAATTAGGCGCTTAAATGGACAATGGTCCTTAATGACGCCATGGGCCCTATGGACTTAATGGACTAAGCGCCAATTGCTTGTCGTAAATGTCTTTGGCGTCGTTAAGGTCTCTTGTCCCTTTTAAGGGCATTTAGTACAATAGCTCCATGAATAATAATCTTATTGTACAGCCAGCAGAATCTATTAGCGGAAGCATAGCCATCCCTTCGTCTAAGTCGCAAACGCTGCGAGCCATACTTTTGAGCTCTTTAGCTCATGGCGTAAGCACCATAGAGAACTACTTGCCGGCAGCAGATACCGAAACGATGATCGAAGCCTGCAGTGTACTGGGAGCAAAAATAACTAAAGAACCTGGCAAGCTTCTTATTGAAGGCACTTCCGGAATAAATTTCATAGGCAGGAAAGAAATTGATGCCGGAAATTCCGGTATTGTTTTGCGCTTTTTTGCGGGAATTGCTGCTTTAAGCACTGCCTCAATTACCATTACAGGCGATCAATCCATCCAAAATCAGCGGCCGATACAACCCTTATTGCAAGCTCTGCAAAAACTTGGCGTACATGCTGTTTCAAAAAAAGGCACAGGATTTGCTCCGGTAGAGATTCAAGGGCCTGTTGCTTCTTACGCTACCCAAGTGCATGGCGCCGATTCGCAAATGGTTTCCCCATTATTGCTTGCGGCGCTTTTTTTGCCGCACCCCCTAAGCATACAGGTGATTGAACCAGGAGAACGCCCTTGGATAGATATGACGCTGTCTTGGGTAAAAAAACTCGGCGGCAGCTATGAACATAATGATTACGCGCAATATACAGTAAAGGGGCCGGGAAGCTATCCGGGATTTGCTTATTGCGTTCCAGCGGATTTTAGCACAGCCTGCTTCCCTATGGCGGCAGCAATCGTCACCGATTCAGAACTTCACCTTGAAAACTTGGACTGCAGCGAAAAGCAGCCTGATAGCCAAATTATTGACATTCTGAAACGCATGGGAGCTTCATTGGAAGTGAATCCTCAAAACAGGGGAGTTCGCATCAAGAAAGGAAAAGGATTGCAGGGGATTGCAATTGATGTGAATGATTGCATAGATGCCTTGCCCATTCTCGCTGTCCTGGGATGCTATGCTT
>JAEYWL010000123.1 GCA_023428915.1 Verrucomicrobiota bacterium | reverse complement strand
CAAGGGCATGTGTCTTGCCAATTGAAACGCTAAGCCCCTCGGCCAAGTCACGACTTGGCTCTTCGGGACTTATCCTTTCACTTGTCAAGTTCGGCAATGTTCAAGCGTGATTTAGGGGCGCAACTTGGGTTTAAATGAAGACCTTATGCGAAATACATTTTTGAAGTGGTATCCGAATGCACATTTAGAATGTTGCAAAGGCTCGGGTCATTATCCAATGATAGAAACCCCAGTAACTTTGGTTGCAGCCATAGAGAAGTTTCTATCCGTTCATTCCTCCGCTTTGTCCAATGTGAAGGAGTCAGATCTATCAAAAATCAGCAGGCCATATTAATAATATGGCCTACTGATTTTCAGAGCTTCGTGCGAGCTCCTAGAGGAAAAGAACTCGAATCTGACCCTTAGAAGGTAGCAATCCCGTACCTCTGCCTATATACATTAAGTTAAGGATCAAATAGCCGCGAAACGGTTGTAAAAAATGGCGTCGGTTTTGTTTTAGGATTTGGAGTGCTGCGACTCGTCGCAGCTTTACCCATGTTCGACTTGTCGAACATATTCGGAAATCACAAATAGATACTAGAGAAGGGTTTAAATATTAGACATCTTTCAAAACTCGCTTTGGTTGCTAAAATTAGACATTTTTGAGCAGCTTTTATTGATTTTAAAATAATGTTTACATATAGATAGCCCCTTGACCCTCAGGGTCGTTGGATCAATACTCAGCCGCTGCCTGCTTTAAAGGAGAAAAATGAAGAAAATTGCGCTCGAAGAACATTTTATTACCCCAAGTTTACTTGCAGAGACTCAAAGTACCGATTTTACTGCCATGAATCCACAATGTACGGCCGAATTCCAGTCGCGCTTGTTGGATTTAGATGAATTGCGGGTTAAAGCGATGGATGAGGCGGGAGTTGAGATTTCAGTGCTTTCTTTGACTGATCCTGGCATCCAAGGTATTGCTGATACTAGGACTGCAGTTGAACAAGCATCTAAAACGAATGCCTTTCTGGCGGAAAAAATTTCTAAAAACCCTAAACGCTTTCGCGGTTTTGCTTGCCTAGCCCTGCAAGATCCTGCAGCAGCTGCCAAGGAACTGGAGCACTGCATCAGGACCTATGGATTTGTAGGGGCTTTGATCAATGGGCAAACTCAAGGTGCATATTTAGATGAGGAAAAGTTTCATCCTTTTTGGAAAACAGTTGAAGAGTTGGATGTCCCCATTTATTTGCATCCCGGGAATCCTCAGCATGAGCCTTTAAGCTATAAGCATCAACACGAACTTGACGGGGCGCTTTGGGGATGGACTGTAGAAACCGGGACACATGCTCTTCGTATAGTGTTTTCAGGGCTGTTAGATAAATTTCCGGGATTGCGAATAATTTTAGGCCATATGGGTGAAACGCTTCCTTATCTTTTATGGCGTTTAGATAGCCGGTGGGGCATAATCAAACACCCGAAAAACCTTAAAAAACTTCCTTCCCAATACATGCGGGAAAACTTTTATGTGACTACTTCCGGAATGTGCGCCAATGGCCCTTTGCTGTGCGCCCTTCACGAAATGGGCGAAGATCGGGTGATGTTTTCTGTCGACTACCCTTATGAATCATCAAAAATAGCCGCTCAATTTATTGAAAAGGCCCCCATAAATAAAGAACAACTAGAGAAAATCTGCTATAAAAACGCTGAAAAAGTGTTAAAGCTGTAGAGGATTCGCAATATGAAAGGATATTATAAGATGAATAAATGTATGCGTTTTACAGCTTGTTTCTGGGTGGCTGCTTTATCATTGTTTTCCGGATGCACAACTCAGGAGCAAAAAACCAAGGAGCCTAAATCAAGCGAGCGGAAGCCGAATATTGTAGTAATCCTGACAGACCAAGAACGATACCCAACACATTGGCCTGAAGACTGGGCTGAAAAGAATTTAATTTCTAATGCGCGCTTAAGAAAGAATGGCATTTTCTTTACCAAGGCCTACACGGCTGCTTCAGAATGCACTCCCAGCAGGGCAGTTATAACTACCAGCGAACACTATCCAATTAATAAGGTTCCAAGCACTCCCTCTAAAACTGGTCTTCCGCCTGGCGATGAGCTGATGGACATAGGCACACTGCTCAAAGAACATTCAAATTATGACGTGGTCTGGAAAGGCAAATGGCACCTAAGCCCTCCGCTAGATGGGGGATACAATTGGACGGAAAAAGATATTGCCAATATGCAGGAAAAATACGATCTCTATGGCTGGACGCCTCCGGATGCAGGCAACGCCATTATGGAATTTGAAAAGAATGTTGACGGCACAATGTTTGACGGCCTTTCCACATTAGGCGGAGGGTATGCAAATAATGACTTCCGCTATTTGCATGGATCTTCAGAAAAAACACCCAAAGAAACTCCTGGCTGGGGAGACGGCATATTAGACTACTTGAAGAAAACAGCGGCTGTAAAGGCAGAAGATCGAAAGCCTTTCTGCCTATTTATTTCCCTGGTAAACCCTCATGATATTTGGGTTTACCCCACATTATGGGAAAAAGCAGGCTATAAAAAAGAAGAGTTTGCGAACATGGGAATAAGCCTTCCTGATAACTTTAAAGACGATCTTACCACGAAACCTTCCGTCCAGCTAAAGGCCAGAGAAGCATACAACAAGCAGTCGCCGCTAAAAGATGTTCAAGCCGAGAAAGAATATGTTAATTTTTACGCCTATCTAAATAAAAAAATAGATGCTGATATCGTAACGATTTTAGATACGCTTGAAGAAACTGGTTTGCTGGAAGATACAATTATTATCAGGACCGCGGATCACGGAGAGCTTGGTTTATCGCATGGAATGAGGGAAAAAGCCTATACAGTATATGAAGAAATGATCCATATTCCTTTGATTGTTTCGAACCCAAAATTATTTCCAACTCCCCGCACTACTGATGCCCTATATTGCCACCTAGACTTGCTGCCCACTATTGCAGAACTGGCCGGCGTTCCAGAATTTGCCCAGTACGGCAAAGGTGTAAGTATTGTTCCTATCCTCAACAATAAGGTTGAGTCTGTTCAGGATTCTATTCTTTTTACTTATGACGACAACTTCTTTCTGCCAAAAGACGTTCCTGGCGGACATATTCGCGCCATTCGCAAAGGCGATTGGACATATGCAGTCTATTATTCCGAGAATGGCAGCCATTTTGAATATGAAATGTACAATTTAAAAAATGATCCAGGCGAGCTGCACAATCTTTTATATAAAGATATCACCCCTGAGATTGCAGCCCAGGCCAATAAGCTTCACCGCGACCTTAAGGAAAAGATTGATCAGGCAGAGGCGTTGCCTGTGGGATTCCCATGGCCTCAAAAACCTTTTTAGTAGAATAATCACTTATCCAGGAAGGTGTAGCGAAACCAAGGAGAGTCATTTGCCCGTCCCAGGCGATGCCTTAAATTATGGAATGCCTGGTAGATGTTTCAGTAGGGCTGGCCGTGGTATTCTTTTAGGATCTCTTTCCAGGCCCGGGGTTTTTCCTTAATGAGCGCTTCCATGCTTTTGGTCAACTCGTCGACAGTAAGCAAAGCGATCTGCTGCGGCACCTCTCCCAAATCACATATTGCGCTGGTATCAAAACTATGGGGGTCGAAGCCGCCGACTATGGGGATGGTGCAATCCAAACCTAGTTTTGAGGCGCTAATGGGCGGAGTATCGCTTCCGACTGTGGGGTCGACAGTCATCGTATTGCCTCCTGGAATGACAAGAGTGTCCCGATGGGGCATATAGCGAAAGGCCATAGCCCAAAGGACTGCTTGGTCATCCCAAATATCCACATCTTCATCAAAAACCATGGCTATTTTAGGCAATGCCAGCCTTGAGCAGCTGAGCATTACAGCTAAGGCCTGCATGCCGTCTCCCCCGCCGGCGGTTTTAATTTTCGCATACGCAATGTTTGACAGGCCTCCCGCAGGGGCCCGGACTTCTTTGACATCGATGCCGGCTTTTTGCAGAGCGTAAAACAGATCGGCCTCCACAGATGGCAGTTGCAGCATGTTGTCAGTGTACCAGGGATGGCTGCCGCCAATTGTGCCATGCTGGTAAATGGCATTTTTGCGGTAAGTAATGCAGTGTACCTTGAAGATCGGGTTTTGTTTTAACCCGCCTCCATACATGCCTGTAAATTCCCCGTAAGGGCCTTCATCGTGATTCCATCCGTTTCCATCTGTTAAGAGCAATTCCCCTTCCAGGACAATCTCAGCATTCGCCGGGACGCACAAATCTACCGTTTCGCATTTGATGATATTGGCAGGGTGGCCATAGATGCCGCCAAGAACATCCCAATCATCGACATCATTTGGGACTGATGCGAGAGCGGCTATTTTATCTACGATCGGCCCGCCAATCACAACAGCCATCGGCAAATTTTTCCCCAGCTTTTGCGCTTTTATTGCATTGAGCCTTTGGCGGTGGGACGAGCAGGTCATGTCAAAGCTTTTCTCATCTTTCGTGCGAAACATGCTGCGGTAAATTCCCCAGTCCGTCACCCCTGTTTCAGGGTCTTTGCTGATGACCAAGTTGTCATTGGTATAGGCGTGTCCATCCCGGTCGTGATGCAAGAACATAGGCAGAATGGTCAAATCGACTTGTTCCCCTTTTAAGATAATATCTTTACAAGGAGCGCTTGTTATAATTTTAGGCGGTATGCGCTGTGCGCTCATTTTTGCGATAACGCTGCCGGTTTCATTTTTTTTGCAGCCCAAAGCCCAAGCATACATGTCTTGGTTCGAGTAGGCATTTGTTAAAAATTGAAAAGGGCTGTCTTTGATTTTTTCTACCAGCACTGCCTTAAGCGGGTTTTCCTCCATGAGTTTTGGAAGCTCATCAACCCGTTTTTCTTCTTTAATTCGCAGCAAAAAGCCAGCTTTTTCTAATTCATTTACAAAACTTGACAGACTTTCTTGAGGCATATGATCTCGCTAAATTAAGGAATTGCCGGATTGGCTTTACCTGTTTCTACGTAGTTTTTTAAATGATGAAGCAGGATGCCCCACAAGGTATTGCATTTGCGGAAATTGCCCTTTTGATCAGGCCAGGAAGTATGGCTAAGCTCAACTAAAGTGCGTTTGCCGTCTGCTTTAGAGAGCGTGTAAATTGCTTTAGTGCCGGCAGAATCGCCAGGGCCTTCCACACATTCCCACACTACTTTTTGATTAGGCTCAAGCTCGATAAGCTTCCAGCGGAAGAGGGGCTTTTCTTTGCCTTTAAAACTTAAAATAGCATTTAGTTCATGTTTACCCTCAATGCGGGCTGTATGCCATGCCTGGAGATCGCTTACATGGTTTAGTGCTTGATAAATTTTTTCAGGAGAAGCTTGAATTTTGATTTCGTGATTGATATCAGCCATATTAACTCCTTTTATCTAATTCGGGGAAAACATAGTCTTGCCATCCCGGAACTTCTGCAATTTTGAAATAAATCTTATCGCCCTTGCCTTCGCTTTGCGCATGCCCTTCTCCGGCATCAACAATAGATCCAAAGGGGTAAGTAGCATCGATGCCGATTGAGGAGGCTAAGCGGGCATCTAATGGCACAGTGTCTAAAATACAGGGGTCCAAAGGACCTGCAGGTACATTATCGATGATGATCACATCTCTATAAGGCTGCATGCGAAATGAAATTGCCCATTCGACTTCATTGGAGTTTTGGACATCAATGTCTGGATTCACGACGATCACAATCTTTGGACGTATGTTACTCGCCATGGCTGCTAAAATAGCTTGCCTGGCCTCTCCGTCAAAGCGCGGTTCCATTGCCATGACAAGATAAAAGGAAACACCGCCTGAAGGAGGCATAGCTACTTTTTTGAGAGTAGGAAAGGTTTTTCGCATTTCATTAAAGAAAGAGGCTTCAAAAGGAAGTTGTTTTAAGATGTGATTTTCAGTGGGGGGAACACCTGTAAGCAAGGCCTGAAAATAGGGGTTGTTTCTATGCGTAATGGCTTTTACGTGTGCAATGGGCTTAGGGGAGCCGGGAGTGTAGTAGCCTGTATATTCTCCCAGCGGACCTTCAAATACATTTTGCGTCAGGTCAATTTCCAACTCTAAGACAAATTCTGCATAAGCGGGAACTTTTAGGTCTATAGTTTTACAAGGAGCCAATTTCACTGGCGACCCCCGCAATCCTCCGGCTACGTCAAAGTCATTAGTGGTGTCGCTTAGTTGAAATTGACAGGTATAGGCAAGCATGGGGTCGACACCGATAATTAGGGCGGCGTGGTAACTTTTAAGCCCCTTCTTGCGCGCTTTGGCAATATGCTTGCCAAAGCGATGGTTGGGTTGGGCTAGAAACGATAGCGACTTGTTGTCGATAAGTTGAAAGCGGTAATTTCCTAAATCTGTAATGCCTGTATCCGGATCGCTGCTGACAACAATGCCTGGTGTAATGTAAGGCCCTCCATCCATGGGACTATATTTGGGGATAGGCAATTGAGATAAGTCGATTTGATCGGCATTGATTATGTTTTCCTGTGAGGGGGCATTAGCAATAAGGGTTGGGGGAATAGGATGGTTTAAGCCATTGAGGATTTTTTCAAAAATAGTTTCTTCGGTTGCTTGAAAAGCTATTAAAGCTTTAGAGCGAGAGTTATAAACACCGCCCGCCAGAGGATAGGGTGTGCCATTTTTCTTAAAGATTATGGCGGGGCCGGCCTTTGCAGCACTTTTCCGAAGGGCTTTTCCAACCTCTAAATTTAGCGAAACGGGGCGGTCCACCTCAATTAATTCGCCTTTTTCGCGCAAAACAGTAAGGAATTCCCTGAAGTCTTCGTAAGGCATGTATAAACCAATCCTTAGCTCAATTGAATAAATGCGATAATTTCTATGGCGTAAATAACTAGTAAAATACCGGCTCCCAAGAGATTTTTTGCCGGATTAAATTTTATGACCAGCCACCAGCTGAGCAGGTAGATCGCAACAGGGACTAGCAAAGCAAGCAATATCACAGAGAGAATATTTTCAACAAATGTTTTTAATGGAGTGCTGAGAAAGCTTAGATAGTTTGCTAAATAGAGGTATTGCAGCATTACAATTGGGTAAAGAACCGCAAGGATTAGCATGGGCTGCTTCCATCCGGCCGAGGGTGTTGTAAAAGCCGGATCATTAAACCAGCCTCCAAACGAAGAAATCAATTGATGGGTTTCTTTGGACTTTATGAATTCTTGCGACTCGCTCAGAATTTCCGCTCTTTGGGAAGAATTGAGCCAATTCTCTAAATTCATTTGGTTGTCAAATTGTAAAAGCGTAATCCAGGCTTTTTCATTTTTTCCTAAATCGGGTGCTTGTATGTACACTTTCTGGAAGCCGGGAAAGGAGGATTCTATTTTATGAATTTTTTCATGCCAGGCATGAAATTCATTAAGCTTATCTTTATCTACATAAGTAACATAGATTTCAACGACGCCATTTGAATAAGGCAGGGCGCTTTTTTGAGAAATAGCCTGCTGATGTGTAATTAGATGTTTTTCAGTTAATTCCTGTAAAAGAAGTGCATATGACTGGGAATGCAGCCATAAATCTAAAGATTGCTTATTGAGGAAGCGCAAGTTTAAAAACCATGAGTCCTTTTGTGCTGAGATAATTTCCAAACTTGAAAATCCAAACGCTTGAGAAATTCGGGCTCTGAATTTAGACTGCCAGTTTGCGAATTCCGCCCTGGCGTTTCCATTGGCCTCGATTTTTACCATAAATGCAGCATCAGAACCATTTACCATTACGCGACTCCTGAATAAAAGTCTTGATAGCAGCAAAGAAGATTTTTTTAAATAAATGATTATAGAATATCCTGATGCTGATACACTAGCGGCAGTCATTTTCAAAAATGAAAATGTTTCCTGATCCTTTATTATGTAAGCATATGCTTCAGAGGCTATTTTCTAGCTTTTGACTCTCCTATTTCTAACATTTTTCGCAACATCCTGATTGTTCTTCAAACGGCGAATTGCTGATTGGCAAGAATGGAAAAGTTTCAAATCAAAAAAAAATTTACACTTCTGCATTAGTTTGAAAAAATTTTATTGGAAAGAAAAGATGCGATACCGGTCAACCAACGCTTATCATATAAGTTGCATTCTTAGGGTATTAATCCACATTGAAGAGAATCTTAATGAAGCTTTAGAGCTTGAAGACCTAGCAAAAATAGCCAGAATTTCTCCATATTATTTCCACCGTCTTTTTCGCGTTTATTTGAATGAGACTGTAGCAGAGTATGTTAAGCGGCTTCGTTTACAGCGGGCCGCCAAGCATTTGAAATATTCCAATTCTTCTATTACTGACATCGCTTTGGGCGTAGGTTATGAGACGCCGTCATCCTTTACTAAAGTATTCAATAAAGTAATGGGGCAGTCTCCAAGCCAGTATCGCAAGACTATGCAGCCCTTGCTTAAGGCAATCATGGAACGAATCAAATCCGGTCAGGTAGCAAAAATGTTGTTAAAGCCTAGATATATCACACGTGAAGATGAAGAAATTTTATTTACGCGGCAAATAGGTGATTATAATGAGACACCTGAAAAAGCTTTTTCTATCTTAAAGCATTTTCTTGCAAAAAAGTCGGTAGACTTACCAAGTGTAAAGGCTTTCTATGGAATAGCATTAGATGATCATCATCTTGTCGAAAGAACCATGTGCCGTTTTGACGCTTGCGTCTCATTAAAATCCACTATGGCAGGCGAAGGCGAAATTGGCAGGCGGATTTTGCGCGGCGGGCGCTATGCAGTTTTTACCTATCACGGGAAAGGCACCCCAGATGAGATGGAGGACACTTTAGACAATATCCTAAGTGTTTGGTATCCCTCTCTTCAAGAAGAGGGGTTAGGGGATTCAGTTCCTTTCTTTGAATTTGTCCATTACCTCGATAAGTCTATAGCAGAGGATAAACGGCAAACAAATATCTACATTCCTTTAAAATCGCATATACTACTTTGACTGGCTTAAAGGGTGGGGCGGGGCGGGTTGGCCTTTAAGCAGGAAGTTGTTTTAAACCACTGGATAAGAAATGAGTAAGGCAAAAAATACTAAAAATACTTTGCAAAAGCGTTTAAAAACCCCTAAAGGTGCTGCGACCCATCTAAATTCAGCCCTGGAAGAAGGCAGCCTTGAAACATTTTTAGCTGCCCTGAAGGAAATTGCAGAGGCCAATCAGGGAAAGATGGCTGATCTTGCAGAAGAGATACGGCTTAAGCGTAAAACCCTTTCAAAAGCCTTATTTAACAAGAAGAAATCGGAACTTCGGAAAATAGGGGAATAAGACCTTCTAAAAGTGTGGGGTGGGTGAATATGGCATTTTTTAAAGCAGTGTAAGGTAGTTTTCCTAACATTGCGACTTGCACCGCGCCCATAATTTCTCCAGCCTCTACGCCAAACACGCAAAAACCAAGAATATGGTCAGATTTAGCATCAATAAGAGCTTTCATAAAGCCGCGCGTTTCAGACAAAGTTCTAGTGCGCAATGCCTTAGACATCGGGATTTTAGCCAAACGGTAGGGAATGTTTTTGGCGCGGGCTTCTGTTTCGCTTAAGCCAATACGGGCCAGTTCCGGGTCGGTAAACATGCAATAGGGGACCTGCCGGCCGGCGGTGGCTTTATTACCCCCTAAGATGTTTTCAAGGACAATGCGAAAATCATCAAAGGCAATGTGGGTAAAGTGAGGGCTGCCTGCACAATCACCCACAGCCCAAATATGGGGTATTGTTGTTTCCAACCTGTCGTTGACTTTTACATGACCTTTAGGCGTCAATTCTACTCCTGCCAGTTCCAATCCCATATCAGAAGTATTTGGAGTTCTTCCGGTGGCCGCCAATAAATGCGTGCCAGTGATCATTTGGGGCACTCCATTCTCTATAACATGCAGCGCAACAGATTGGCCAGAGACGCCTTTTACTTCTTCCACCCTTGTATTTAAATGAAAGCGGATGCCTTCATCATTAAAGAGTTGCTGCAGAGCTTCTGAAACATCTTCATCTTCACGATGCGCTAGGCGAGGGTTTCGCTCTATGATGGTTACTTCGCTGCCAAAACGGCGCATGGCTTGGGCAAGCTCCAGGCCAATATAACCTCCTCCCAAAATAATGAGATGGGCAGGGATAATGTCCAACTCCAGGGCTTCAATGTGCGTCATAGGCTTAGCTTCATGAAGGCCTTTAATAGTATCGATAAAAGAACGGGACCCCATGCTGAGGATAATCTTATTGGCGCTCAATAAGGAAATCTGCCCTTTTTCATCCGTTACTTGAAGGGTGTGGGGATCTATAAATTGTGCCATGCCATTAATTAGTTCTGCGCCGCTTTTGTTAAAAATATCGAGGTGCATGTCGATCAATTCATCCACCATCTTGCGTTTCCGTTCTCGAACTGCAGCCATATCGATTTTCCATTTGTCAGCGGAAATGCCGAATTCACGGCTTCGGGAACATAAAGAAGCAACTTTTGCACTATAAATTATATTTTTACTGGGGAGGCAAGCAATATTAGGGCAAGAACCGCCAATATATTTTCGTTCGATAACTGCTACTTTCTGGCCATGTTGCGCCAGTTTCCAGGCAAGGTATTTTCCTCCCTCGCCGCTGCCAATCACTAGCACGTCGTAAGCTTTTGTTTCCATGGCGACCTCAAAAAAATATTTTAATATTAGTATTTAGTATATAGGCCACTGGAAGCTTTTAAACAATAAAAGTATGCTTTTGCTTCTAAATAAGGGAAGCTCTTTATCAATTTATTGATGGTCTAATGATTAACGCAGAGACGGGGAGTCGGAAAGACGCGGAGAACCCAGATTGCTACCTTCTAAGGGTCAGAGGTGGGTTCAGTTTGTTTTTTTTATTTCTCTTGGTGCAAACATTGAGCAAAAGCAGTAACACAAAACGTTTGCAATTATGTGCATACCTTATTACTTTGAGTTCTAGACAGTAAAGGGGAGGTTACTATGAAAATTGTTATTATTGGCGGCAGCGGGCTTATTGGCAAAAAGCTAGGAAAAAATTTACTGTCTTCGGGCCATGAAGTGCTGTCCGCTTCTCCTTCTTCTGGCGTGGATGCAGTTACAGGGAAAGGCTTAACGGAAGCTCTAAAAGGAGCCCAAGTGGTTGTTGATGTTGCCAACACTGCAACATTTGATGAAAAAACAGCTGTAGATTTTTTTGAAAAAACCAATCAAAATCTAGCCAAAGCTGAAAAAGAAGCCGGGGTCAAGCATCACGTGGCGCTTTCCATTGTAGGAACTGACCGATTGGCAAAAAGCGGCTATTTCCGTGCAAAATACATTCAAGAACAGCTAGTCAAAGCATCAGGTATTCCCTACACAATTGTACAAGCTACTCAGTTTTTTGAGTTTTTAAATGCCATTGCCCAGTCAGCCACAATAGGGCAAGAGGTGCATTTACCGCCGGTATTTTTTCAGCCAATGGCTGCAGATGATGTGGCCGCAATTTTGGCCGATACGGCAGTAAAATCAGCACTGAATAAGACTATTGAGATTGCAGGGCCCGGGCGGGCGCTATTTCCCGATTTTATTCAAAACTATCTGAAGAGCATTCAAGATACACGCAAGGTGGTGGCAGATGATAAAGCCACTTATTTTGGGATGGCTGTAAATGAGGGGGCGCTTGTTCCTGGCGGGAGCAATCCACGAATTGGCCCCACGACTTTAGAAAATTGGTTAAAGCAGCAAAAGGCTATTTAATTGACTAGAAAAATTGCTGTCACGGAAGCAGAAGCCAAAGAAATCTATGCCATAGGGCATTCGATACACCCTATCGAAGAATTTATTGCCCTCTTAAAAGCCCATGATATCAATTGCGTAATTGATATACGCACCATCCCTAAATCGCGGCATTGCCCCCAATTTAATCAAGATGAACTCAAGCAATCTCTGCAGCAAGAAAAAATCGGTTATCGCCACATGAAGGGGTTAGGCGGTTTGCGCCCTGCTGCAAAAGATTCAATAAATACAGGTTGGAAAAACGCCTCTTTCCGCGGCTATGCCGATTACATGCAAACAGAAGCCTTCGGGGAGGAATTAGAGAAACTTGAAAAATTTGCGTTAAAAAAAAGATGCGCCCTGATGTGTGCTGAAGCTGTGCCTTGGCGCTGCCATCGCAGCCTGGTCTTCGATGCATTAAGCATTAAAAAATGGAGATGCCTGCACATTCAAAGCCGTAAAACCGCTAAAAAACATAAGCGCACCTCTTTTGCAAAAGTTAAAAATGGGCATCTGATTTATCCGGAGAGTAGCTCTCATGATTTATGAAACTAAAGATGATGCCGCCGTAATCATTAGAACGGCAAGGGAGGGTGAAGAGGACATATTATACGATCTTATTCGCGAGCTTGCTGAGTATGAGGGAAAAGATATTCCTTCCCTTCCTTTAACAAAAGAAAAGCTTAAAACCCAAGTTGCGCCCCTAAATCACGCTTGAACATTGCCGAACTTGACAAGTGAAAGGATAAGTCCCGAAGAGCCAAGTCGTGACTTGGCCGAGGGGCTTAGCGTTTCAATTGGCAAGTGC
>JAEYWL010000078.1 GCA_023428915.1 Verrucomicrobiota bacterium | reverse complement strand
AGGCCTCGGCGCCCGCATTTTTGAGGCTGGGGTGGGTCAAACTTTTTGCTCGTTGGGTGGGTCATTCTTGTTGCCCGCCAGGTGGGTCACTTGGGATGCCCGACAGGGTGGGTCATTCTAAGTGCTCGCAAAGTGGGTCATTCTTCGTGCCATTTGACAACAATTCTTATGAATTAAACGATTTGTTGGAAAAAAGTATTGTAGATGCGACTCTGGCAAGTAATGTATTATATAAAAGTCTTCTTAAGAGGGTTGATTCTTTTACACAACATGGTAGGTCTATTCTCCAATATATGCATGATGTTATGAGAACAGATATTGGATAAAGCAAAACCGTTGCTATACCCTGACATTGCCCTGACCTGCTTCTGGCCTTGCCCCTTAATCTGTTCTAATATAGTAAGAAATGCAAACCCCTTACTAGGAAGTAAAGATTGCCGCGCGCCACGGTTTCTGACCTATCGGCGCCAATCAAAGTGACCCACCTCCGCGCCATTCAAAAGTGACCTACCCGGCGCCAGACAAACTGACCTACCCATCGGCGCCAAATCAAAGTGACCTACCTTCGTAGTGTGAAATGGAATTAGATATTCCTTTTTGATATGACCCTTTACGCAGATGGTGCATTAGTTTTTCAATATTTAACCTTAAATTGCGTTAATATGTTTTTAATAGAATAAAAACTAAAATGAAAGAATATTAATTAACAATTACTGAGTCCAACAAATCAATTATTTATCTTGCTATTAATAAATATACAATGTAATCTAGCTAGAAAGCAAAAGAAGACGTACTTCTAATGATTTCGAACAATTTTGAGACCAAAATTGAGGCAGAATTGGTAGCTTTTACTAACACCCTGATTGCGCAATCAGGGTTATTCTAAGGAGAAAAACCTATTATAATAATGAACATCCCCCCGCTACAACGAGATCTGCCCGCAAATCCTCCCCAATCCTTGCAGAGTAGAAAGCAATCTCGCTATGAACACCTCAAAATCTCATCCAAATATTTTTGCAAAGCCACTTTAGAATGCTTAGATCTTACCTTCTTCTTGCATTCAAAATCTTCAGTATTTTTACTAGCATCCTCCATTAGTGTCCTGACGTTAGAACTGCTATTTGTTCTTTTTCCACTCGCACCTTTTACAAGTACACCCTTTATAGCCGTAAGAATACTTACCGGACTGAGTTTCGCGGTTACCGGTGGCAATTTTATTCACAAGTACTTTCAAACATGCAAGATTTTCTTTACATCTACCTACGAAAAAAGACACCAAGTGGTTGAAATAAAAGAGCAGAACACTACTCCTAAAACCAGTAAAAATTATTTGCATGAGATAAATCGTTTTTTCTTTAATTTTGCAACTTCTAATTTAAGCCAAATCATTTTTGCTACAGCTACAGTCACACTGACAGTTTCTCTTACAGGGGCCCTAGCTGGAAGGATCTTCAAAAACTCGATAAGTGGCTTTCTACTTAAGAATCTTACACCCAAAGCTTTCACAGCAATGTTTTCTAGTTTCGGTCTATCATGTAGCTCAATGGGATGGAGAGTTTTTCAGGTATTTTTAAAAGTATCTGATAAGAAAAGGATTTTGATAGTAAAAGGAAATAATGAAGGAAGAAGTTATAGTCTACCTAATCAATTAAGCTTTTACTCTTTAGTTCGCTACAAAGAAGTAGCCACTATGCAAGAAATTCAAAAGGCTTGTGAAGAAATGAAGGCTGCTGGGCAAAAAATAGAACAGTTATGGATCGACGCTCACGGAAGCAATGATGGAATCCAGTTGAAGGATGAAAGAATACATGCTTTTAATGTGCATAAGTTAAAACCTGCATTTGAATTGTTAGAAAATGATGCTTCGATCGTTTTATTTTCATGCAGCACTGCAAAACCGCTTAAAGAACTACCCAAAGAAGAAACAATTGCGGAAAAAATCGCACGGATTGCTGGAGGCAGAAAAATAATTGCAGCCACTGAAGATATTTGCTTACACAATTTAGAAATTGACCCTTCCCACCCCCTGCCTGTACCTAGATTTAGCAAAATTATGTGGCGATTTGGAGAAGTTTCTTCTCTAAGCTTATTTTTTCATGAGTTCATTCCATTTTTCTCTTTTTTACCCAATTGGCTAAACCCCATTAGAAGAGTTGATCTGACTAGGTGTTTTAAATGTATTAATTAGACTTATTCCTTTATCCTTTTGCCTTTTAACTTGATTATCCCTATCCTTACCCATTTTCCCCTTTTCTTCTCATAACCTGCTTGGTGCCAAAATGCAGCCTGTTATTCATGTTGAAAACTTGTGCAAGAATTTCAAAATTCGCAAGAGCTATAAAGGTGTGCTTCGCAGCCTCTGGGGAATTTTTGACTCAAAGTATGAAGAAGTTGAGGCGCTTGCCCATCTTTCCTTCACTATTCATCGCGGGGAAAAGGTAGCTTTTATTGGGCCAAATGGCGCCGGCAAATCTACCGCTATCAAGATTTTAACGGGGATTTTACACCCTACTTCCGGCCAGGTATCAGTACTTGGATTAACGCCCTGGCAAAGGCGGCGGCAATTAGGGTACCGCATAGGCATTGTATTTGGCCAAAGGACCCAACTTTGGTACCATCTCCCGCCGATAGATACATTTGATCTTCTCGCCAAAATTTATGAAATCCCTAAAGCCGCCTATGAAGAGCGTTTAGAGCAATTAGTCGATATATTTGAGTTAGCATCCATTCTCTACAAACCTGTGAAACAGCTTTCATTAGGAGAAAGAATGCGTTGCGAATTGGTAGCCAGCTTACTGCACAATCCGGAAGTGCTATTTCTAGACGAACCAACAATTGGCTTGGATATCAATGCCAAAGTACAAATTCGCTCCCTGCTTAACCGTTTAGCCGGCGAGCGGGGGACAACACTATTTCTAACTTCGCATGACACTGCCGATATCGAGCAAATTTGCGAGCGTGTTTTGGTCATGGATCATGGAACGCTCATCCTCGACAATGAATTGCAGGAATTAAAAAAGAATTACATCTGTAAAAAACGGATCACTCTATTTACAGACGGCCGCCCTTTTGCCCTTTCACTGCCTGGTGTTGAACCGATAGAAAAAACAGTCTATAGATACGTGTGCGATGTCGACCTAAAGCAGACGAGCGTAGAAGCTGTAATTCAGCACGCCATAGGCGTAACATGCATTCAGGATGTGACGATTGAAGACCCTTCCATGGAAGAAATCATACGGGGGGTCTATGGCTAAATACGCAGCCTTCTTCCTGTTAGCTTTCAGCCTGCGGTTGCGCAATTATAAATTGCTGCTCGGTTTAAGTTTTTTTATGGTGGCCTGCCTGTTGGTGTTTGCACATATTTGGGAAGTAGCAGAAAGCCGTACGGCCGTTCCATTCTTTTCCTCAGGGCAACTTCTTTGGTACCTGGCATTTAATCAGTGGCTGCTAATCTCTATCCCTGAAGTCGAAATGGAAGTAGAAGAGGATTTGCGCAGCGGCCGCTTCGCCTATCTTCTAACACGCCCTGTTTCCTATTTGGGAATGAAGTTTGCTGAGGGATTAGGAACTCTTAGTATTCAGCTGCTAGTGCTTGGCGCGGTTGGTTTTTGCTTTACCTGGTATTGGACCGGGGGGACTCCTTGCTGCACTCCTCTCTTTTTTCTTGCCTTGCCGATTGGATTTCTAGCGGGTATTTTAGGAGTTGCATTGCAAATTCTAATCGGACTTGCAGCCTTTTGGTTCCATGAAGTGGGACCTATCCAATTGGTTGTCCAAAAGCTGCTTTTTGTATTCGGCGGCTTATTTATTCCCTTGGCTGCCTACCCTGATTGGCTGCAAAACATAGCCCTGTTCACCCCTTTCCCTGCGTTGTTAGGCGGCAGAAGCGCATTGATCATGAGCAACGACTATTGGCAGGCGGCTTGGGTCGCCTTTTCAATTGCTCTCTGGCTAGTTATTACCTGTTCCCTGATGCGCCTGCTCTATAAAAAAGGGCTAAGAATTCTTAATACTGAAGGAGGATAAAATGGCCTTGCTCGCAGATATGCGTTTTTATGCAGCGTTAGTAGCGACAAGCATAAAATCTTCCATGAGCGTCAAAGGGGCATTTATCGTAGAAGCTTTGCTGATGCTTGTGAACAACCTAATTTTCTTTATGCTCTGGTGGCTTTTTTTTAGGCAGTTTCAAAATATTGGCGGCTGGGAATTTAAAGATATGATGGCCTTGATGGCGATAGGCTCTGGTGCTTATGGCATAATGTTAGTCTTTTTCGGCGGAGTCAGATTCATGTCGCGCACTATAGCCACTGGTGAATTGGATGCTTTCATGACTCAACCCAAAAGCCTGCTTTTTCATCTCGCCGGCTCACGCTCGCATGCCAGAGGCTGGGGTGATATCGCAACCATGCTGCTTTTTATTTTGTGCGGCGGCTTGCATCGGGAAGCGCCTTTAATTTTTTTAGGGGCCATTACAGGCTCGCTAGTATTCAGCTCAATGGGAATTATTGCGCACAGCCTCTCTTTCTGGCTTGGCCCAATAGAAAATTTGGCTAAACAATATTGCGATTCATTGGTAGTATTTAGCCTCTACCCGCAAAATATCTATTCCGGCTTCTTTAAACTGCTTATGTTTACTGCCATTCCAGCGGGAGTTATAGGGCTGCTGCCGGTAGAGCTTATCAAACATTTTAGCTGGACAAGTTTAGCCAGCCTGCTGGCTGTTGTCTTCCTGTTTTGCATTACCGCCTGGAGCCTATTCCAGCTAGGTTTAAGAAGGTACGAATCAGGCAATCAATTTATTTCAAGAGCGTAGAATATGACCGGACAGCCTACACCAGAACAAAAAATTTCTCCGATGATGCTGCAGTGGCATGCCTGCAAAAAGCAGGCAGAAGATGCGCTCCTCCTCTTTAGGATGGGAGACTTTTATGAGGCTTTTTACGAGGATGCAGCTACAATTTCTAAAGCCCTTGATCTTACGCTGACTAAACGGCAAGAGATCTTAATGTGCGGCGTCCCTTATCATACTTGCGATACATACATTGACAGGCTGGTAAGCAAAGGGTTCCGTATTGCCATTGCCGAGCAAATGGAAGATCCAAAACAAGCCAAGGGGTTAGTGCGCCGTGAATTAGTGCGCATTATTTCACCCGGCACATTAATTAATTCTTCACTGCTTTCAGAAAAAAGCAATAATTACATTGCCGCCATTACCCAAGTCGGCTCGCAATTTGGCTTAGCCTATCTGGACACCTCTACAGGTGAATTTTATAGCGTGGAGTTCAATAACGAACAGGAACTGCTAAGTGAAATTTACCGTATTAAACCCGCAGAAATTACGCCTTCAAAGCGTTTTTGTGAAAAACAAAGAGAGCTGCTGCGCGAATTGCAAAACTTATACGCGCTTGCCCTTACTCCCCTTGAAGATTGGCGTTTTGAGCATCAGGCTTGCGTAGATTTCTTATTGGGCCATTTTAAGCTGCAGTCCCTTGACGGCTTTGGACTGCGCGGAATGACAGCTGCGACCAACGCAGCCGGAGCACTTTTAGCCTACATTAAAGATGTGTTGTGTTTAAACATCGAACATATAGAAGCAATTCAACCATACTCCACACAAGGGTTCATGGTACTGGATCGCATGACGCAGAAAAATTTAGAGCTCACAGAATCATTGCAGGACGGCAGCCGGAAAAACACTTTACTGGCTGTTTTAGACCGGACAAAAACCCCCATGGGCGCACGTTTGCTGCGCAAATGGTTGAAGCAGCCCTTATTGGATTCTTCAGCTATTATTGAACGCCAGGACGCGATCCAGGAATTGTTAACCAATGAATGGCAAAGGGAGAAAATATCCGGCTTGCTTGAAACTGTCAGGGATGTTGAGAGGCTCATTACAAAAGTGTGCACTAACTATGCGACCCCAAGAGACCTGACAGCCCTTAAATCTTCTTTTGAATCCCTGCCTGAACTGCATAGCTTATTGGCGCACTGCCGATCGCCCCTGCTGCATCGCTTCCATATCGGCATCACACCCCTTCCTGAACTTACACAGCTCATTGCAAACGCGATTGTAGATGAACCTCCGGTCAAAATTCACGAGGGGGGATTTATTAAAACCGGTTTTCACGCTGAACTTGATGAATTAAGGGCCCTTGGAAATGACAGCAAAACATGGCTGGCTAATTATCAAAATCAATTAAGGGAAGAGACTAAAATAAAGACCCTTAAGGTTGGCTACAACCGTATGTTCGGCTATTTTATTGAAGTCAGCAAAGGCCAGGCTGATAAAATGCCTGACAGCTTCCAGCGCAGGCAAACACTAGTTAATGGAGAGCGGTTCATTACCCCGGAACTTAAAGAATATGAAAGCAAGGTTTTAACTGCCGAGGAGCGCAGCATTGCAATTGAGGCTGAGCTCTTTGCTGCCATCAAAAAAGAAATTGCAAATTACTCAAGGGCAGTTTGTGCAATTGCACGCCAAATTGCCTCTTTAGACGCTATTTTAAGCCTAAGTTTAGCTGCATATGAAAATCATTACTGCCGTCCGGTTGTAGATGCCAGCTTTGAATTGCATATTGAAGAGGGCCGCCACCCCGTCATAGAGTTAAATAATATCCAGGAAAAATTTATCGGCAACGACACCTATCTGAACAATACTAATGAAAAAATGCTGATCATTACCGGACCGAATATGGCCGGCAAGTCTACCTACATCCGTCAAGTGGCTTTAATTGCAATTATGGCGCAAATGGGCTCCTATGTGCCTGCCAGAAAGGCCCATATAGGCCTTATTGACAAAGTGTTTACACGCATAGGCGCGAGCGACGATTTATCAAGAGGCCAGTCCACGTTTATGGTTGAAATGAGCGAAGCCGCTAATATCCTCAACAACGCAACAGAACGCTCTTTAGTTATCCTTGATGAAATAGGCCGCGGTACGAGCACCTACGACGGCATTTCAATTGCCTGGTCGATTGCAGAGTACTTGTTGACGGCTGAAAACAAGCAGGCTAAAACCCTTTTTGCCACCCATTATTGGGAACTGACTAAATTGGAAGGCAAAATTGAAGGCGCTGTCAATTACAATGTGGCTGTGGGCGAATATGGCGATCAAATAGTATTTTTGAGAAAAATCATTCGCGGCGGCACTGACAAAAGCTATGGCATTCATGTAGCCCGCTTAGCAGGCATGCCGCAGTGGGTTGTCAGCAGGGCTGGCGAAATCTTGCGCCATCTGGAAGAAAACGCTAATCGCAAGAGCGCATTTGAACCGGAAAAGCCGCGCAAAGTTCCAGCCGCTAAAAACAAGCCGCATCCGATGCAGCTTTCCTTGTTCGAAGTAAGTTATTAAAAACCAATAATTTAAATTAATTTAATTTTTTTATTGACAAAGACTTTAGTTCCTGCCATGAGAGAAAGTGTCCAGAAATTAAGTTTTAATAACTTTAGGAGGTTAATTATGGATACAAAGAAAAACCCACAACAACAACAAAAAACCAATAATCCTCAGCAAAAGACAAATAACCCGCAGCAAAGACCTAGCCAGCAGCCAACAAGCAAGACTCCAGGCAAGAAATAGTATTTCCGTTTACTCGGAAAAGGGTGCCTCTTAGTAGAAGCACCCTTTTTTGTTTTTGTGAGTTTTAGGCCAAGTGTGTTAGAATCTTGAACCTTATTAACACGCTGGGAGGCTGATGTTTTCCAAGTCGCAATCCCCTAATTACCAGCTAGACTTTTGCCGCCAGGATAATGGCCTTCTGTTTCAATTTATGCTTACCGAAGTGTTAAAAACTTTGCAGATTGGCCAACTATTACTGAATCTGACACGGAACCTTGAAGAACTTTCCAGTCAAAACACTCTTACCTCTGTTAACTTTCATTTATATTCTTTAACTGGTTATCGCTCCAACACAACTGATAGTCAAGAGTATCAAAACCCTGGCATTTTGGTTAGATTAAAAGAAGCCTGTTTGTTTATGTCGGAACGAATCGAGGAT
The DNA here is from genome assembly GCA_023428915.1 of Verrucomicrobiota bacterium. GTDB lineage: Bacteria > Chlamydiota > Chlamydiia > Chlamydiales > JAEYWL01 > JAEYWL01. Next base: position 35,428 of record JAEYWL010000078.1, on the reverse strand, counting down.
ATCCCCCTTTCATATAAGCAAATTTATGCGGCAATTGATAAGGCCTGGTTTTGCAGCCTTCAGTTGCAAAGCCTTTTGCATGTAGAGAAACGGCCTGATAAAGAGGCATTAATCTATTGGATAGCAACTCTTTGGAAACGAATTAATAAAATTGCGCTCATGTTTACAGAGAAAGTTATAGAATTTAGAGACAATGAAAATGTTTTGTTTTTTTTAGCGCGCCATCCTGAACTATCGCGTCAGCTTTTTTATACTGAAAAAGCCAAACGAATCATAAGAAAGCATTTTCCAACCGGCATTTCCGGATTTGAAAAAATTGTTCTCGAAAAATACAGAGAGAGAGGATTCGAACACATGCTCCCTCATATACAAAAAATGTTTGCCGCTTTGTCCCAATGAAACAATTGTCAATAAGTATTCAAGAACAGCTGGCTGAAGCCGTTCAACTCACCAAGCTTTATTTGCTGACAGAGCAACAAGAACAATTTCTCTGGAGCAACTCTGATTATTGTTCTTTCTTCACCCCGCTAAAAGATAAAAAGACGCCTGGGCAACCTCAAGCAAAAGCAGCACCTGCCGTATTGCCTTCCCGCCAAATTATTGGAACAACTGCACGGCCTAAAGAGGCGCCGCCTCCTTCTCCTGCCCCCATTCCATCTGCACCTGCAACAAATACAGCTTTTGAAAAAACCGAAAGCCGGGATAAGGTTCCGGAAAAACCAAAAGAAAGCCAGCCTTCTCCTCCCGCAGTATTTTTTCAGTTGGAACCCCTTAAGGAAATCCCTCAAAGAGATTGCATTGAAGCCAAGCAATTAATTAATGCTACCTTTCCCTTGCTTGAGATCATTTCTGCGCCGGAAAAACAAACCTCAAAGCGCAGCCAGGTTATGATTTATCACCGGGAAAAAACTTCCGTTAATTTAGCTTTCCTGCGCAATTTACAATTTGCCATCCAGCAATTAGGCTTTTCTGCGGAGCTTGTCTCGCTGAATAAAATTGAAGAGCCTGCGTTTCCATCAGATGCAACACTCTTGCTTTTACCGGCTGCAGTATATGAAAATACCACGCATAACGGGCATAAACTGCCTTTGCAACCAATCTCTGACTATTTAACACAATACCCCCTAAAGCGAAAACTCTGGCAGCAACTTTGTGCAGAGTTAACTCGCCTTTCCTAATTATGAATACGCCATTGCCTACAATTGCAGAGGTTGTTACAGATGTGCCTCTGGCTGCTCCCTTAGACTTTAGCATCCCTGAGCCCATGCTTTCTCAGATTGCCTTGGGTGTAAAAGTCCACGTTTCCATTAGGGGCAGGCAATGCGAAGGTTATGTGCTCTGCCTTAAAAGCACCAGCCTCTACGCCAAACTTAAACCCATAACGGCTATTGCCTCTGAGACGCCTCCGCTGCTACCCTTTCAGCTAAAATTAGCAGCCTGGCTTGCAGAATATTACAATGCACCCTTATTTAAAATCCTTAAATCAATGATACCCAGCACTATACGCAAACAAGGCTCCCATAAAGAGCAGTTGTTTGTCAGCAGGGCAAAAACACGCGAAGAGCTGCGGCAATTTTGTGAAACGCAAAGAAATAAATTTCCCAAACAAGCACAAATTTTAGATCAGCTCCTGCTGGCAGAAAGCGGCATGTTTTTAAGCGAACTGCTTGAAAACTGTGCCGCTTCAAGAAGCAGTGTTGAAACATTAGTCAAAAAAGGGTTGTTATCTATTGCCTTGGTGAGGGTCGATCGCTCTCCTTTAGTTGGCGAGGAATATTTTAGAACCAAGCCTAAACTTCTGACGGCAGAACAGCAATTGGCTTATGAGAAAATAACCGAAAATCTCGATAAAGGCTTATTTCAAACCCACCTCCTTTATGGGGTTACCGGAAGCGGCAAAACAGAAGTGTATCTGCAAATAATTGATAAAGCATTAACTCTTGGAAAAGAGGTGATCATGCTTGTCCCGGAAATCTCGCTTACGCCGCAAACTGTTGAAAGGTTCCGCAGCCGCTTTGACAGCCGTATTGCAATCTTGCATCACCGCTTAAGCGATGGGGAACGCTTTGATGAATGGCATCGCATTGCCAAGGGTGAGGCTTCTATTGTTATCGGCGCCCGTTCCGCCATCTTTAGTCCTTGCAAAAATCTCGGTTTAATCATTGTAGACGAAGAACATGAGCCTGCTTATAAGCAAAGCGAAGAGGCCCCTTGCTACCACGCAAGAGATGTGGCTGTTATGCTTGGAAAACTCACCAATTCCGCTGTAATTTTAGGCAGTGCCACCCCAAGCCTTGAAAGCTACTACAACGCCCAACAAAATAAATACCAGCTGCATTTGTTGGCTGCGCGCCCTACAAGCGCTTCGCTGCCCGCCATTACCCTAGTGGACCTGCGTAAGGAACAAGAGAAAACAAAAGGAGCCATTCCCCTCATTTCTGATCCTGTCATTCAAAAAATAAAAGAAAAAGCAGCTTTAGGCGAGCAATCCATCCTTTTTCTAAACAGGCGCGGCTACCATACAACCCTTCTTTGCAAAAGTTGCGGCGATATCGTACATTGCGAGCAATGCGATGTCTCTTTGACGTTTCATCGCGGCGAAAATATTCTCGCTTGCCACCTCTGCGGCTTTGCTATAGCTCCTCCCCCAAAAATCTGCAAAGCTTGCGGCAGCGAAGAGCATATGAAATACAGAGGGGCCGGCACTGAACAAGTTGAAAGGACATTGCACGCCATACTCCCCGAAATTCGCACGATGCGGATGGATGCCGATACCACACGCCATAAGGGCAGCCATCAAAAAATGTTTCGCGAGTTTGGCACAGGCAAAGCCGATGTTTTGATCGGGACTCAAATGGTTGCCAAGGGTTTGCATTTCCCCCAAGTGACATTTGTAGGGGTTCTGTCTTGCGACAGCACCCTTAACATTCCCGACTTCCGCTCAGCTGAAACTGCCTTTCAACTCCTTACTCAAGTTGCCGGCCGCGCCGGCCGGGGCGCCTTAAAAGGTGAAGTGTATATTCAAACCTTCATGCCGGAAAATGAAACTATCGGGTTTGCATCGCAGCAAAATTACCCTGGCTTTTATCAATCTGAAATTGCCGTCAGAGAGTGTTTTCAGTACCCGCCTTTTACACGGTTAGTGAAAGTGCTGTTTACAGGCCCGGATGAAGAAGCCATCAGGCAATTTGCTGAATTAGTCCATGCTGAGCTGCTTAAGGCGCTGCCTCCCAGCTTTGAACTACAGGCTTTAGTACCTGCTGGTCATGCTAAGATTAAAAATCAGTTTCGCTTTCAATTTATTATTAAAGGTAAGCAAATTTTATTTTTAAATAAAATCCTAAATCAAATTCTACTAAAAAAGCAATTACCCAAACAAAGCCGGGTCTTTATAGATGTCGACCCCATGGGCACCTTTTTCTAAGACTTTTGCTTTTAAATAGAATTTCGTATATACTTTTTTCAATCTTAACCATTTATAGAGATTATACCATGCTTCGTATGTATAAGGAATCTTCCGAAGAACCCAAACAACCTCAAGTAAAAGCTAAAATTGATGGGGATGGAAAAATTTCGCAATTTCTGGGAAATAAAATCCACTTCATTAGCCTTGGCTGTCCAAGAAACCTTGTAGATAGCGAAGTGATGTTAGGCATTCTCTTAAAAGCCGGTTATGAAGTAGCGGAGCATTTGCCAGATGCCGATTATTTAGTGATCAACACTTGCGCATTTCTTGAAGCTTCCAGGCAAGAAGCGCTGGAAACCATTGGTTTAGCTCTTGACCAGCGTAAAGAGGGAGCCAGATTAATCGTCACCGGCTGCATGGTACAAACCCATAGCCAAACAATTAAAGATCACTTTCCTAAGGTAGATTATTTGCTCGGTTCTGGCGATATGCAAGGAATCTTGAAAGCCGTCGAATCGCAACAGCAAGGCGAGCAAATCAGCTCGGCCCGCAGCTATTTAGAAGCAGGAGAAGTCCCAAGACAAATTTCCACCCCCAAACATTTTGCTTATTTAAAAATCGCTGAGGGCTGCCGCAAGCAGTGCTCCTACTGTATTATCCCTTCTATCAAGGGCCCTCTAAAAAGCAAAAGCCGCGAACAAGTAATTAAAGAATTCAATTTACTGCTCAATCAGGGCGCTAAAGAAATAATCCTGATTGCTCAAGATCTCGGCGACTATGCTAAAGACCGGGGCGAGCGGCATTTAACAGGCCTTCTCCGCTTATTGCGAGAGATGCTCGATGTTGAAAAAGATTTCTGGCTGCGCTTGCTTTACCTTTACCCGGATGAAATTACAGACGATTTAATCGCCCTTATTAAATCCGATGCCCGCATATGCAGATATCTCGATATGCCAATTCAGCATATCAATAACCAAGTGCTCAAATCTATGCGTCGAGCCACTAATCGCGAAGATATTATTGCTATTATTACAAAGCTGCGCAAAGAGATTCCCGAAATGGTGATCCGCACAAGCCTGATTGTCGGTTTTCCAGGAGAAACAGAAGAGCAATTCGAAGAGCTGGTGCAATTTGTCAAAGATTATCCATTAGATAACATTGGTATTTTTAAGTTTTCGCGCGAACCTAACTCTCACGCCTATGATTTACCCGGTCAAATCGATGAGCAAACTAAAGAGCGCCGTTACCAAAAACTAATGAAAACCCAGCAGAAAATTGTTAAAAAACGCAATGCCGCAATGGTTGGCAAAGTTATCCCGGTACTCGTGGAAAGCTACCACCCGGAAACAAAATATCTCATGCTGGGCAGAACTGCCGGTCAATGTCCGGATATTGATGGCCTGGTCATTATTAATGATGGGCGCAATGTCAAAGCTTTCGGGGAAATCTATCAGGTTGAAATTACCGATAGCTCTGAGTACGATCTCATCGGCAGGGTGCTGTAATAAGCTTCTTTCGAAATTGCATCCCCCTGCCCCTGCCTCTGCCCGCCATTTCCAGATTAATTTTTCATTGAGGCATTTTAAAAAACGATGGTTTTTTATTCAACTCACTATTAAAATTTATTACAATGCTTTAACGGTGTGTGTATTACGCAAACTAGTGGCAAATCTCGATCTTGATCATGATCTTAAATCTAGCTTTTCTTCAACTTTTCTAAAATTCGAGCTTCTATGTCTCAGTTCGGCCACGAAACGCTTACTGTCTACCAGATTGTTTTGATGTTGATCAGATTGATACACGCGCCACCCCTGATCGAAATGTGTGAGGGGAAAGATTAAGATCGAGATCAAGGCTTGCTATCAGCGTTACACTACCCTAAAAACCACATCGGATATCCCGGAATATTAAATATATATTATTTATGCTGCTTGTGATGCGTCGGCAGCTGGCCGCTCTGCTATGGCTGAGTTAATGGCTGCATTCCATTTATTTTCAATTTGACTCAATTCCTGTTGTTTTATAAGAATTTTTTCTTCCAAAGCTTTACCAGCTTTCAATAACTCTTTTTCTTTATCTTGTAATTTGTCCATAATTTCTGAAACGCCTTTATCAATGAGAGCTTGATATTCTCCGTAATAATAATTATTCTTAACAAGTTCCGCTTTTAAATTATTGAATGTTGCATGTATAGGATGGGCGGCATCAGTAATAGTGGATTCATATTTCCGAATCAAAGCATATTGTAAAGCTCTATATTGTTCTAATTCATTATCAATTTGTTTGTTAAATATTTTTTGGTTTCTCTCGATTAAGTCTTTGCCCGCAGCCTGCATTTCAAGAATTTCTTTATTAGTGGCCTCGATAAGTTCTTTATTTTTTTTAATATCTGCCTCAGGCGTTTTTCTAATCCAACCTGGCTCAGTCGCTTTATTATATTTCTCTTTATTATTTTTTAAATTCTCAACTTTAGAAATCATATCTCCATAAAGGCGAATTTTGTCTTTTCTGAAGTGCTTTGAAACTTTATCAATGACATTCTCTCTTAACCAACTCTTTTGCGGTTCGACTTTTTTAGGAAAAGGATCTGTAAAACTAGAATTAAGAGTATCAGAGTGGCGTAGCCTTTGCTCTATTCTGGTTTCCATATTATGAAAGATTTCTAGAGCTTCATCTGGTGAAGCAACTTGATCAGGGATCTCTTTGGGATTAAGTTCACTGCCCTTGAAATAGGCATCCATTTCAGCTTGATTAATTTTTTTGCCTGAATCATCAACAATAAATGCTTTAGCCGCTGTATAACAAATTAAATCGAGTTCATTTTCTACCCACTTAGGCAACCCCTGTTTTTCACTTTCTTCTAATTTTCTTACAAGGGTATAGCTTGAATACATTTCACTCTTAGGACTAAGATTCTGAAACTGATGCATAATTTTTAAATTGCGTGCGGCTTCTATATTTGGTTTATAGAGGTCAAAAGTAAGAATATTTGTTTTCGCTAGTATCGCCACTCTCTCTCTATTAGGATTAGGTACCGTGCCGTGCACGCTAACAGCGACACCTAAAGCATCCTTATATTGCATAGTATAGGCATTAATTAGCATCCATGCTTTTGTTTTGGCTAATCTTTGGCCCTCATAATCTATGGGATCACTGGGTAAAGTTATCCAAGTTTCAAGATATTGATGCATCTCTAACTCTTTTGTAACACCCGGTGAAGTTTCAATGACAATAGTCCAAGTCACCTTAACACGCAGATAATCCTCTTTACTAGAACCGCGTTTAAAACTTTCAAATTCTAAATTGCCACCTATAGGGTTCATGTTTACAGATTTCACTTGCTTATTCTCAATTGCTCCTGGGTGCTCGTCTTCAATAAATTTAATAATATTTCGTTTATCTAATGTCATTTGCGACATTTTGGCACTAGGCTGAGCGGGAACTTTTTGCAACTGGGCGGATACACCAGAGGAAGAAGTGCTAGGTGAACTTGAAGTTGCAGAGGAGCTTGAAGAAGTAGAGGGGCTCTTGCTCGGATCAGCTTTTATAGATTCTGGGCTAACTCCTTCTGTCTTATCTGAGCGTAGCGTAGTTGTGACCTCTTCTATTTCATCAGGACGTTCTTTTGCAGTAACTTCTTCTATTTCTTCTGGTGCTTCGGGATTATTATTAACAATCGGTTTATCATGAAACACCTCTAGAGGAACGCGGCGTGTAATGTCAGAAACTTCAGCTTCAAATGCAGGCTTGTGTTGTCCTTCCACTTGAAGAACATCAAACTCAACAGGCGCAAGTTGCTCTACTTCTTGAGAAGGTGTAAGTTGTCTTGCTTCTATAATCGGAGGCTGTTTATTATTTGTTTCCATAGTATAGCTCCCAGAGTTTGATAGTTACTTGTCTATTTATTGACTTCTTACATTACGAGTTTTCTTCTAACTCTTCTTTAACCTTTTTAAGTTCATTAATTCTCTCTATATAGACTTCTAATTGAGATGTTATTTCATCAATAGCTTCTAATCGCTCAGAAATTCGCTTTTCCATAGTGAGCATGGTTTTCTTTGCATCCTCTGCACTCATTGACTGCTGAAAACCTTTAGGTTCATTACTTGAATTCGATTTATTCTTTTCCATAAAGCCTCCTGAGTTTTGACAAAACCATAACGATTGGCTAATATGCAAGATTCTTACCATTGACTTACACTCAAAAGATTTTGTTTAATAAAATAATTATAAACAAAATTATAAATAATTAATAGTTTTTTAAGTATTTATCAATTATTTCATCTTTTAAATATTGAAGGTCATTAACTACTTCAATATAATTTTCTACAAGTACTATAACCTTATCTACGTTTTCAAGCCGTTTAGAAATCTCTTCCTCAATATTTTGAACCATTTTTATTGCGTCTTCAGAATCGATAATTTGATCGGAAACATCCATATTTAGATCTGATACATCAACAGAGTTTTCTATTTGCGAAGTAAGCTCGTCCAATTTTTTGATCTGTTCTGTTGCTCTATTTTTTACCGTTAAAACAATTTCTTTGATTTCACTTGGATTGAAAGCATTGTTTTTAATCCTTCCAGGAGGTTCAATAGGTAGCTTAGAACATTCTTCACTCTTACTGTTCTCTACAGCCTCAGGCTGTTGTTTTGTCTCGATCTCTGCTTCAGATATTTCATAATGAATAGGTGCGTTTAAGAAATCTTCCAAAGAGCCCATTTCACATAGTACCTGGGGAGTATCTTTTACCTCAGAAGAAGGGTCGTCTGATTGAGTATTAGGTGCAGCGGTTTCTTCTACAGGAATTTTAAGATGCATATCTATTCCCTCGGGAGGAGGTGAAGCAGGGTACTCAGTGCCATCAGACGGTGCGATTGAAAGCTCGTTAATGGGTGGATGATTGTGATTTCGATAGTCCTCTTCCGAAATCATGCCAACTAACCTTAACTCTAGTTCATAAGGTTCATTTTTTTTGCTTTTAGCGAGAGCTTCCTTTATGTAAATGTCATTTATATTTACAGAGGACTTTTTAATTGAATCAGACTCGTTTTTTTCCATAATCCCCCCAATTTTTGGGTAAGCGATTTAGGAGATATGCAAGATTCTTTCCAAGCATTTATTGTGAGGTTTTTTAATCTGCATCCTCCTCATCAGCATTCTGTGTTTCGTCCATAGGTGTAATTGTTAATTCAATGATGTCATCACCAAATATTTTCCTAAATTCTTCTTCTGCGATAACCCTGGCTACTTCTAAATCTATCTCACCGGAAGAATTAAGGTGTTGCTCTATATAAATTTTTCTCTCGCTAGGTACAAAAACATGAGGCACATCGGATCTCTTTAACCGCTTATTATTATTTTTTTCTTTCATAACAGCCTCCTTGTATCAATTATTATAAACTTTAATCAAAATAAATTTGAATAATTTATCTATATACAAATTTGCAATAATATTATTTTTTAGTTTAAAATATAAAGTATCACTAATTTGGAGGTTATTATGGCTATTCCAGAAAGTTCAGCTAAATTGCAAACTACTTTTGAGATCACTGATATCAAAGATTTAAATGTCCATGTAGATAAAAAAGAAGTTAGTGGTATATTACGAGTTGGTGATAAATCTTTTACAGTCACAATAATAGCCGGTAAAGGGTTAGCAGAGAATAAAGAAAAACTCTCAGCAACAATTATAAATATTGCTAATGCCTACGAAGTAGGGACTAAGACTGTTGGCCTTTCTATTAATCAAGAACGTGTAAAATTAACCAAAAAAGGAACTGGCGAAGAAGGCGAAAAGACTGTTTCCTTTCAAAAAGATACCAATATCAAAACATTACAAAGTGAAATAAGGGATAAAAGTGATGCTAATGAAATTTTTCTTCCTTGTAAACCAGAAAATCTAAAGGACACGCTAGCCTGCATTGAAACAGTAAGGGAGCTTAAGAAAGGTTCAACTAATTCCATATATAAAGAGCTTCTCAAAGATTTAAAAGCGCTAAGAGAAGCTCTAATTTATGACGAAATATTTAATTCGCACGTGTCTGAAGGTCATATTCAAAAAGCATGAGGAGTACCTTGAAATCGGGTTCTAAGCTCGCTTATCCTAGTTGTTATTTTATTAGCTATTTCACGAATTTCCTGATCATCCGCATGAGAGGCTAAATAGTTAGAGTAATGCACCTGCATATTTACCAAGTCCTGTTTTGGCGTAAAATCACTGGTCTTCCAAGTTGGAGCAGAATATTTTTGGATTACTGCATGGCCAAAAGCCTTAAGAAACTCCCTATCAGGAATCACTCCCAATTTTATTAACTTGTCTGCTTCAAAGAGGGCTTCCTCAAAATTTCCTTCTTTATTTGATATAATAAGGATCTTATAAGCTGCCCAGGAATAGGATAGATCAGCTTTTATAGCATTCTCATAGCTAATTTGAGCAAAATAAGATACCTTGAAAGCTTTTTCCGCAAATCCAGCTGCTTTATAAAATAGAGCAGCCTTTTTTAAACTATCTGACTCGATCTTTGCCGCTTCTTTATAACACTTATAAGTCTGTTCATGATACTCTGTTGTTTCGAATTCCTTACCAAGCAGCAGATACTCCTCTTTACTTTTTAAAATTAAAAAGCGCATCTCTTTAATGCCATTGGCCTGAAAAGCTTTTACAATTATTTTTGCAGTTTCAGCTGTAATTGTAAAATCGTCGCGTTTAGAAAGATCAAAATTTCTAGACATTGGGTGTAGATCTTTTAATTTCTCAACCTCTTCCTCTAGCCAGGCGTAGGAGACTGGTTTTGTTGGTTGGCTTGGTGCAAGAGTCATTTGCGAAAATTGCTGTACAAGGGCAGCTGGCTCTGGTTTGCTGTTTAAATTGTTGCGTTCAGGAGAGCTTGGAGGAGATAAGCTTGCTGGAGAAGGGAAAGATGAAGAAGAAGTTGGGCTGCTGTCAGGCGAGCTGCCTGTCGAGGTTGTTGAAGAGCCCGAACTGCTTAAGTGTTGTTCCGGGGAAACTTGCGGCATGAATGCAGGAGCAGCAAATTGAGGTAAAGCCGGCATAGGAGCAGCTGGCGGTGCTGTATAGCCAAGCTGGGCTTGCTGGTACATAAACATTTGCTGCTGCTGGAGCATCCATTGTGCATAAGCGTATTGCTGGTATTGCATAGCAGCCATAGGGTCTTGCATATAAGAAGCGTTAAAAGCAGCGCTATGTACTGTTACATCTACTTTTTGGCTTGTTTCTGCATCTTTTGCCCTTTTAGCCGATGGGTCATCTTTTGGGGTGTTGTAAGGGTTAATGGCCGGACCTTTGATTTCAAACCGGCCAAGCTCTTCAACCCACTTGCCGACTATATGATTTGCATAGATATCGAACTTTTTACCAAAAATCTGCTCAAGTCTCGCAATAATAATTTCTCCAATTGCCTTTCCATTTACTTTACTTGCAAAATCATTTTTTTGGGATCGAATATAGTTGCGTACTTGCCTTCTGACAACTTTTTCATGCAGTTGGTCTGGGCCTTTGTTGCGGTATCCAGATGCTAAATCAAAGAACTTATTAATAATTTTAAGGTGCATATGCGGGTAGGCTTCATATCTTCCTTTTCCTGAAAACCATACTTTTCTTGATTCAGTGAATGTATATGGGCCTTTTTCGTAATGATTGCTGACCGCAGTAAACCTTGTAAACCCGGTATAAGCAAGATGCGCAGCATGGGTATCCGGTAATTCAATGGCCAATTGAACAAGCATGTCCATAGAGATAACTAAAAAAGGAAAAATAAAATCTTTAACAGCTTCTTTTTCAATTAATTTAATAATAGCAGTTATAGAAGCATCGCTCTCGCGTTTAAACCCGGGGTAGTCTTTATACTTTAAGGCAGTATATCCCCATGTCCTCATAGCAATGCCAATATCAATCCAGAAGACGGGCTTAGCTTCAGTTACTTTTTTCATTAACTCTATAAAGTTCGCTCTAATAGAGGAATAATCCTCGGCCTTAATCCCAGCAGCTATGCCGCAAAGGTTGTCCAGTGCGCAGGCAATATCAAGAAGAACATTGGAATCGACATTCAATAAACAAAAACAGGAGCGCGCAAATTGTGATTCCGCCTTTAAATCCAAATCTTGAATGACATTTAATTTTTCCATGTCGCCAATTAATTGGGTCATTTTTTGCCTAAACTCATCAGAGAAGCCGCTTATTAATGGTTTTCCATCATTTTGAGGCTTTGAATAACGCAACAGGGATATTCCTAAGAGACTATATGTCTTTAGAATTTTGCAAAGTACGTCTATATTATTTTTCTGGACGTTATTAATGCAGGTATGTTCGCTTAGGACATCACAAATATTGACCAAGCATGCCGCAGAGGAACTATATTTATTTAAATCGCCGTTAATATTTTCCAAAATCTCGATCATGCTGTCATAGACAAAGCGCTTGTAATCCTGGCTGTTAAGCCCCCCTAAAATGGCTAAACACTCAAGTGCAATGTAAAAATTGGGCTCAAAAATGTTTTTTGGTTCGGATTTTGGCACAAGTCCACCGACACAACGCATTTTCCACATGAGAAATTCTGCTTTTTCCTTTAGCTCTTGGCTATCAGGAGAGCCATTGAAATCTTCTACCAATTTCTTGCTCGTGCAAACCTCTTCTCCTTTATTAGCAGTAACCGAGTTAACAATAACTTTAACTTTAGGTTGTGCTTCCGGGCATGGCCATTGAGGTGCTGGAGTTGGACACGTTCCTCCAAAAGGTGATGAAAAAACCTGTGGTTGTTGGGCAAACCCCATCATGTAGGGGTTTGGAAAAGCATTGGGAAATTGCCCTTGCTGCATCGGAACAACCGCCCCGACAAGCATGTTTGGGTTAATATTTAAAGGGCTTGGAAAAGTGTTGGGATTTAAAAAAGGTGATGTGGTTGCTGTTTGTTGTAAAGGTTGTGGTGCAGCCTGCATTTTTCCCCTATTCTTTTATTAAAGTGAAAATCAAAAATTATAATTCAATTATAAAGATAATGTTAATTTCAATCAATAAAATTTAAAAAAAATAGTATTTAAAGATTCAATTATAAGGCTTAACATAGATCCTTATTCTGTGACTTGCCGAGTATACGGTAATAAGATCAGGAAAGATATGAGTAATAGGATGCTGGTACGGACATAGTCGCCAAATAAAGTTTATTACAATTTTATGTTCGACAAGTCGAACAGGGAGAAAGCTGCGACTAGTCGCAGCACTCCAAATAGGCTTTTAGAGGCACTAATGATAAGCTTAGTACTTTCTTACAATAGTTTAATGTGGTGTGTACTCATTTAAGTTATAGATGCCAAGGCTTTTTTCAAGCTCTTCCACCTGTTTTAAAACTTTGTTGAAGCCATCTTCTCCAAACATTTCGTGCTCCCTGTCCTCAAAGATGTCCCCGAGCTTGCCGTATTCTTCTTTAGACAGCAATTTTTTAAATTCGGGAAATAATATCGTGTCTTCTCTGGCTTCATGCGGGCGAAACATGCGTACATAGAGCTTTAGATAATCCGATAAAAGAAGCATTTGGATGGTATCGTTCGTATTTTCTTTGGCATGAGCGAGAATATAATCTGTAAGCTTTCTTCCGGCATCATGCTGCTCTCTTAGGGTCTTGACTAAGTCTGTCTGCTTTCCTGCTTTTTCAAATCTTGGAAAAATATACTCTTCTTCCAGTTTCTCATGATAATTTTCAAGGAATGTCCTTACAATAGTTGCCGCTTTTGCAAGGGAGTGCATATCGAATGATTCATAATTATCTATTTTTCTTGCGATTTCCTGATAAATAAGCAGTAATCGGTTGAGGACTCCGTGCTCTCGCATCAAGTCTTCATTGGCAGAAACTTCCTCTTGTTCTAACCCGCCGCTATCTATATTCCCCTGCGATGAAAACCCTGCACAAGGGACAAGAAGATAAACTACTGCTAATAAAAGACTTTTTCTCATAGCCGCCTCTTTTATTACGTTTATATTTGATGCCGGTATTTTAGGCAACAGCCTGCATTTTCTTAATTCTTTACAAAAATAGCCACCTTGCCAAAACTGATGGTTTAGATTTCACCGGCAGGTTCTCAATGCAAAATATACTAAAAGAGTTTTTTAGCACCGATCCTAAACTCAAATGGTTTTACTTTAATAGCATTCTCTATATGCTTTTAATGGTCATTACAACAGCGTATTGCTACGGCAGGCTGGATTACCAACGCAGCTACGCAACCCAAACTCATACCACAGATAAAGAAGAGTAATATGTCCTCACAGCTTGAATTTGAAGATCTTGAAGAATACCAAAACCGCACTAAAAAATTGATCGAGCTGCGGGAGAAAGGAATCGAACCCTACCCTCACGCCTTCACTCCTACTGAATCAGCCGAATCCCTCCATCATCTGCCAAAAGATAGTATTGGCCATAGTGAAGATGCGGCAGTCGGAAAAACACCGTTTGTAACTGTAGCCGGCCGTTTGGTTTTGTTCCGGGCAATGGGTAAAAACGCTTTCGCCCAAATTCAAGACCACACTGGACGCATTCAGATCATGTTTAATCGCGAGCTGACTGAAGTTGTAGGCTATAATCCGCATGAAGAAGGGCCGGAAGCGGAAGGCGGCGCAACCCCTCTTAAGCTCATCGAAAAGAAGATCGATCTTGGCGATATTATTGGGATTAAAGGGCATCTTTTCTATACAAATAAGGGCGAGCTTACTGTTTACGCCAAAAGCGTTACCTTGTTATGCAAAACACTTATTCCTCTTCCCGACAAGCATAGCGGACTAGCTGATAAAGAGTTGCGCTATCGCAAACGTTGGTTAGACTTAATTTGCCACCATGACGTCCAAAAAACCTTTCTCCAACGCAGCAATATACTCCATCTCATTAGAAAATTCATGGAAACCCATGAATTCATTGAGGTAGAAACACCCATACTGCAGACTATTTACGGGGGCGCCGAAGCAAAACCTTTTAAGACAAAGCTCAATGCACTAGACCAGGAAATGTTCTTGCGCATCTCCCTGGAAATCCCCTTAAAGAAGCTTTTGGTCGGCGGAATGCCGCGCGTATTTGAAATGGGCAAGGTATTTCGCAATGAAGGTATCGACCGCAGCCATAACCCGGAGTTTACCTTATTGGAAGCGTATGCCGCCTACTGGGATTATAATGACATGATGCGCTTTGTCGAAAATTTATTCGAGTATTTAGCTTTAAGCCTTCACGGCAAAACAATCATCCCTTATGGCTCTCTTGAAGAAGGCAATTTTGTTGAGCTTGATTTAAAAGCTCCCTGGCCTCGCCTGACAATGAAGCAGGCCATAGAGAAATTTGGCAATATCCGGGTTGATGAACTTTCAGAAATAGAGATGCAGAATCTGCTAATTGAAAAAGGGGCAGATCCGGCAGAAGTGAAGAAGCTCAACAGGGGCTTGCTTACTGCAGCCTTATTTGAAGAGTTTGCAGAAATGCATTTGATTCAACCGCACCACATCATCGACCACCCGATTGAAACAACTCCCTTATGCAAGCCGCATAGAATTCCGGAAGAAAGAAATCGCGGAATAGTGGAAAGATTTGAAAGTTTTATTCTTGGCGGCGAAATTTGCAACTCTTATACAGAACTCAACGATCCTATCATTCAAAAAGAGCTGCTGCTTGAACAAGTAAGGCGCAGGGAAGCCGGTGACGAGGAAGCTTCGCCATTTGATGAGGAATTTTTAGAAGCGATTTGTCAAGGAATGCCTCCTGCAGGCGGTTTGGGTATCGGCATTGACAGGCTTGTCATGTATCTGACAAATTCCCATTCAATAAGGGACGTACTCTATTTTCCATGGATGAAGCCCAAAAAAGAAACTCCTGAAGCATAAACCGGAACTTATACATGTCTGAACAGAACTTCAATTCCCTTTCCTTAAGGCTTTACAACACGCTTACACGTGCCAAAGAAGAAATACAGCCCGTTGAAGGCAAAAAAATTCGCATGTACACTTGCGGGCCAACCGTATATGACTTTGCACATATCGGTAATTTTAGGACCTACGTTTTTGAGGATTTGCTGCGGCGCACGCTTAAATTTTTTGGCTTTCAAGTGGAACAAGTGATGAATCTCACAGATGTCGATGATAAGACAATCCGCGGGGCTATCGCCAAAAACATCACACTGGATGAGTACACTAAGCCTTTTAAAGAAGCGTTTTTTAAAGATTTAAAAACGCTGGGAATTGAATCTGCTGAACATTATCCAGCAGCTACAGACTACATTGCTGAAATGATCGAAATGATTCAGCACCTATTGGATAAAGGCTATGCTTATATAGGCGGCGATGGCAGCATCTACTACGCCATTCAAAAATTTCCTCACTATGGCTGTTTATCTCATCTTCATTTAGATGAATTAAAGACCGGGGCATCAGAGCGGGTGGCCGCCGATGAATATGAAAAGGAAAACGTAGCTGACTTTGTGCTTTGGAAACAATATGACCAGGAAAGGGATGGGCAAATATTTTGGGAATCTCCATTTGGCCGAGGCCGTCCAGGATGGCACTTAGAGTGCTCTACCATGGCCATTCGGCTGCTGGGTAAAACGTTGGACATTCATGTTGGCGGGATTGACAATATGTTCCCCCACCATGAAAACGAGATTGCCCAGTCTGAAGCCTATACCGGAAAACGTTTTGCCAATCTTTGGATGCACTCAGAGCATCTCATAGTAGATAACAAGAAAATGTCGAAAAGCTTAGGCAATTTTTATACCTTAAGAGATCTCTTAAATAAGGGGTATAAAGGCGACCAAGTAAGATACTTATTGCTGCAGACGCATTATAAGACGCAGCTGAATTTCACCTTTCAAGGGCTTGACGCTGCGCAAAATTCCCTAAACCGCTTAAACGATTTTATCAGCAGGCTTAATGAAATTCCTGAAAAATCTGCAGACAATGAAAATGTTGAAGCAATTATTCAACAAACTCTATATAATTTTGCAGCCGGACTTGCAGATGACTTGAATATTTCAGCTGCATTAGCGGCCTTATTTGAATTTGTTCGTGTAATAAACGGTCTATGCGACCAAGAAAAAATAGGATGCAACAGCGCCCATAAAATACTCGCATTTCTCAGACAGATTAACACTGTTTTGGGGGTATTAACCTTTGAGCAGCAGGAAGATAATATTCCTGAGCCTGTTCAAAATGCTTTCCAAGCAAGGCTGCAGGCAAGAAAAGAAAAAAACTGGCTGGAAGCAGACAGGTTGCGGGATATGATTATTCATGCTGGATACTGTATTGAAGATACTCCCAGCGGGGCGCGTTTAAAAAAACTGTAGTCTGTATTATGACCTCATTCACTAAGGATGAACGCTTTATTATAAAACTTTATGAACTTACAGCCCATAAAGAAAATCGTTTTATAAATCGCTATGAAGTGGGAGCTGCAATTAATCAATCTAATAAAATGGTAGATACTATTTGCGCCCAGCTTGTTCGTGCCAATTTTATAAAAAAAGGGCAGGAAAACGAGATCTATCTTACCGCACAAGGCGAACAACTCGCTATGCGTTTGTTAGAAGAATAGTTATATGGTGTTCTTATGTTATCAGCTATATTTAGCCCACTATCCGCTTTTACTACTTCAGTGAGAAGAATCACATTTTCGACTTTTGGATTTGCTTCAAGGTTTCGCTATATTCCTGGAACCCATCCTTTTCTTACGGCGACAACTAACAGAAATCTGTCATTTAATCCTATGGCAAAAATAGGTGTCATCTCGGCCTCATTAAAATCAGATACCCAAATTAGATCGTGCCGGCATTTTTCCTATAAGGTTTTACATCTCCCTTGTTATCAAATACTTAAACATCAAATCACACGGGAAGAATTTAATTTGCTGGAGGACATCCTAAAAAAATGCGTGACCACTTCTGATACAGAGCAAAAAATTATAGATAATTTACCGTCGGAAATTTCCTTAAATAAATTTAAAACAGCAGAATTCACAATTGAAGAGCTTAAAACCTTAGATAGCATATTAAAAAAGTGTGTCATTGCATTAGATGGAGATGAACAGCCGAAGATTGGTTGCAACCTTTGGCCGACAGGAATTATTTATATAAATCCTGAAAAATTGGCTGACCATCTTGAAGACCTTTGTAGATTTCTCCCCAAACTGCATAATGGCGAAGAGGAATATGCGATTATTTTTTTTGATAGGCTGATCACCGCCTTTGCCGACAAAGACAATCCAAAAGATAACCCTTATAAAAATGGCTACGAACGCGCTTCTTTTTTTACCTCTTGCATGCTGATTGCAAATATTTTTGAAGAGCAGTTTAAAAATAAAAAATTAACCCTTAAAAACAACGAAGACCTTACTAACTCTCCGCTTCAACAATTTCATATTCCTTATGCCTGTCATAACGATTTTAATGGGTTAAATACTATTATTGAAAACCTTAAGAAACAAGCTCAACTGAGCCAGCTCAATAAAACGGGACCTCAACTTCTGTAGAGATCCCGCCTCCGTTATCTATTTACTTACGTCAATTTTATCTACAACTGTATGCACGCCGCTTACAGCTTTTATTTTTTCCATCAGTGTGGCTTTTACACTGTCGCTAGTCACAGAACCGGTGACTGTAACCACGCCGTCTTTTGTCTCGGAATCAAATTTATTGAGTTGAGCCGATAGAGTTTTATCTGCCATAACTGCAGCTTTCACTCGATCATTCACAGCACTATCATTATTTTCATGCCCTGCTCCAAATACCAAATTAGGGGAATTTTCTTGGCTTGGGGTCGGCATATCAACAGCTTGTTGTTCATGATTCATATCTGCTGGAACTTCACTTTTAGTGCCGAACTGAAAACTATCGTCATTAATGTTCACCGCATTCGCAGGTTGTATAGCCAGTAAGCTAAATGCCAATACATAAGCAGCATATTTCATTGAAATTAACTTCGACATACTTTACTCCTTGTTAGAATGTAAAGTAAAGAGGTCATATATTTGAGAAAGACCTGCTTAGACTTAATTAATTTTGCAATTAAAGTCAAAGCAGTATGGAAAGAGTTGCAGAAACTCTTTAATTGAATAATTACTTATTCACATAGATATACAATATGTGCTTCACAATAATTTGTCAAATTTAGCAAAAATTCCATTTTGTGATTTTCGAATATGTTCGACAAGTCGAACATGGGGAAAGCTGCGACGAGTCGCAGCACTCCAAATCCTGAAACAAAACCGACGCCATTTTTTACAGCCGTTTCCCTCTTCCTCCTTTTACCTATATATGGTATTTTATTTCCTTGTTTATTAGATAAGGAGATTACCATGAGAGAGAGTCATTTAAAAATCGACCTTAAGGGTAAAAAAGCGTTTATCGCAGGTGTAGGCGATGACCAGGGCTATGGCTGGGCTATTGCAAAAGCTCTAGCTGAGGCAGGGGCTGAAATTATTCTTGGCACTTGGCCTCCGGTATTAAAAATCCTTAATCAAAGTCTTCGTTTAGGTAAGTTTGATAAATCCCGCCAGCTCAGCGATGGCTCTCTTATGGAGTTCTCTAACATCTACGCTCTAGATGCTGCATTTGACACACAAGCTGATGTCCCGCAAGAAGTTAAAGAAAGCAAGCGCTATCAGGAATATTCCGCTTACTCGATTAGCGAAGTGGTGGAAACTATCGCAAAAGATCATGGCAAGATCGATATTTTCGTGCACTCCCTGGCTAACGGCCCTGAAGCGCAAAAACCGCTGCTAGAAACCTCCAGAAATGGGTATTTAGCGGCTGTAGGCGCCTCTGCTTATTCTTTTGTTAGCCTTTTGCAAAAATTAGGCCCTATTATGAATCCCGGGGCAGCCACTCTTTCTTTAACCTACATTGCCGCTGAAAAAGCCATTCCTGGCTATGGCGGCGGGCTTAATTCAGCAAAAGCTGCCTTAGAAAGCGATACCCGCATTTTAGCCTGGGAAGCAGGTAGAAAATGGGGAATAAGGGTAAATACAATCTCTGCCGGCCCCCTAGGAAGCCGGGCCGCAAAAGCTATCGGATTTATCGACAAAATGATTGCCTATTCTGAGACTAACTCCCCTATGGCAAAAGACTTGCAAGCTTTTGAAGTAGGCAACACAGCGGCTTTTCTTCTATCTCCCTTAGCCACAGCAATTACCGGCACTACTATTTATGTAGATAATGGTTTGCACTCAATGGGAGCTGCTATGGAAACCTCGCTAAATCCTAAAGCCTAATAATTAAGTTTTAATCTTTGCAACTGCCACACGCAAGTCGGCGGCAGCTGCATCGAGTTGCTGTATAGTATTGCGGAACTGATGAATCGATTCTGTCGTCAGTTGCGCAGTATGGCTTAATTGAGCCATAGCATCATTAATTTGCTCCGCAGCACTTGACTGCAGCTGCATCCCCTGATTAACAGTCTCAAAACGATTGGTTAATTCTTGTACTTGTTCAATGATTTTAGCTAACTGCCCGCCCACAATGCCGATTTGTTCTACCCCATTGCGTATTTCTTGGGTAAAATCATCTACCCCCATTACGCTTGAGGACACCGCACTCATTATTTCATTAACAATTTTTTCAATATCTAAAGTAGCTAAACCGGTCTGATCAGCCAATCTGCGAATTTCTCTTGCAATTACAGCAAAACTGCGGCCATACTCCCCTGCCTTTTCAGCCTCTATTGCAGCATTTAACGATAGCAAGTTAGTCTGATCAGCAACTTTAGTTATCGTCGTGATAACGGTGGTAATGTTGCTGGCTTTTTCGTTTAAAACCGCCAATTTGGCCGCAATATTACCAGAAGCATCAACCATTTGACGCATAATTACTTCCATATGCGTTAAACTTTTTTTCCCGTCAGCAGCCAGTTTGGAAGTATCCTCTGCAACCATGCTAAGCTCGCTTACAGTATTAGCAAAATCCTTAGCAGTGGTAGAAATCTCATGTGCAGTGACAGAAATTTCACGAGTTGTGGCTTCCTGCTCAACAATAATTGTTTCCTGCTGTTTAGACGCAGTAGCTATTTCTGTTGCAGAAGTCGTCAAATTAATGCCTAGCTGATGAAGCTGGCTAATAATCTCTTCAAAAGTTTCTGTCATGTTATTAAAGGACTCGGCAACTCTTAAAGATTCTTCATCCTGAGCAAGGCTTTGATTCATTATGACTCGAGCAGAAAAATCTCCGTTCGAAAGTTGCTTAATCGCATTGATCAACAGATGCATTTGCGTGATATTCGTTTCGAAATTATCTGCCATTAAGTTTAACGCTTCACTTGCATGGCCAATTTCATCATGAAAAAAGACCTCTGCCCTAGCATGCAACTTTCCATCCGAAAGGCTTTTTGCACTTGCTTCTAATTTATGAATCGAATTACTGGCGATGCGAATAAAATAGTGGCCAATAAATAAGCCAATAACAACAAAAACAGTCGAGAGGGCCGCAAGAAAGTAGATATTATGAATGAAACTCAATCTAACAGGGGTGTCTTCGTGAATTACAGATAACGACAGGTACCGGTTATACAAGTCAAACCAGCTAAGCCCCAGTAAAAAAAAACCAATAAGAATAACTCCGTTTACCAGGTAAAATTTTTGGTAAAAAGTTAGAGAACTATTCAATTTATAGAAGAAGGATTTCGAATCAGACATTAACTGCCTTCTGTTTATCATTTTTCTTTTTCGGCTGAATAATTAAAAAATTTGCGTCATAAGTCAAAATTCCGAGTAGAATTGCGCAGATGACACGATCAATTTCAACTTCATATTGCAATGTTTTTGAGTAAGGGTTTTTTAAAAAGGGATCAGCAATGCGAATGGTTTTTTCTTCCCTATCGTATCCGCAAAGAATCACAAAATGCCCTCCAGGCTCTCCTCGAACGTCATCAAAATCCGAGAACGGCCCAAATTCTCTGGCAGTCCTATAAAGAAAGTTTGAACTTAACCCGGTTAAAACTGGAATATTTTGCGTAAGGTACTTTCGCAAAAGATCGCGTGTTAAATCTTCCAGTTTAATTTTCCCGCCTTTTTCAAAAAACTCCAAATAAGCATGTGTAGCTAAAATCAGCTTCGGCTCATCGACTTTGCAAGCCATCTGCAATTTTAATTTTTGGATAATCTCTTCTTTTTCATAAGGAAACCAGGTAGGATCAAACACTTGCATGTTGTAGGTGTAGATAGTAGCCTCATACCCACGCTTAAGGGCATGACAAGCCAGCCAAACAGCTAGAGTTCCCCCTCCCTCGAATGCGTGAACTTCCTTAATTACACTTTGCAGATCAATTGCATCGCCGAAATAATTATAGAGGGCGTGCAGGCAAGTTGGGCCGCAAGTTGTATCGTCGGGTTGAGGCAGTATATCTATATTGAAGTTGTGGCTTTTTAATATATCATCCAAGATAGAGAGCCTTTGTTAAAATTTTCTTTAATTCACGCCATTTCCTATATAGTGCAAGTGGGTATTTCTGGTTAACTTCAAGTTCTATACCCAGATAGCAGCCCTCTGTAAAATGCTTACGTAAATAAGTGGTGAATCCGTCTGCCTTTCCAGCATAGGGATAATTCATACGGACAGACATTTCAGGATTTAATTTCAGAATATTTCGGCGCCAGTTTTGACAAAATTCTTTCTCAAAGTTTCTGCTTGGATCATATAATAAGCCAATATCTGCACGACGCTCTTCACCTTCCATAATGGGAGTAAAAGAGTGAACCGAAATATGCGCTACGCATTTAGCGTTTGAAATGGCATGCTGTATTTCTTGTTTAACTGCCCTTCTATAAGGAAAATAATACTTATCTAAGATTCCATTTCGCTCTGCAAGAGGCAATTGTTTAGTGATCTCTGAAAAAAGAGCCTTGCTGCCAATAGAACGGTTGAGCTCGACCAGCAGTCGTGAGGTGGTGCTAAAATATAAAGGGCAAGCCAACTGCCTGGCAAAAATTTTTGCGAGCTCAAGCGCTCCTGGATCATAGCCGCGATGTGAATTAAGCGCCTCTTTATAAGAAGTAAAAAGCGCACCGTATTGATCCGGAATCTCATTCCCCCCATGCTCGCAAGTAATTATGAACTGCAAATTAATCCCCGCACCCTTGCCTGAAGAGAGGCTGTGAAAAATTAACCAAACATCCTGCCCTGCTGCAAACAGTTGCAAAGCTCCCTATACACTTCCTTTATGTGAGCAAAAGACCTGTCTTTACAAGCATGTTCGATTCTGCGGGCTAAACAGCCTTTACTCAAAATATGCTTAAGGGGCGCAGCTAACTCCCCCAAGTTATGCAAGTGCTTTTGCAGAACCGCTTGCCAAACTTCATCAGCGCGCATGCGATTTTGCTGAATGCCAAAAAGCCTAAGGTAGGCTGCATCTTCAATTACAAACTGATCAGCCTCTCTCACGCATCCCAAAAAAATGGCATGCAGCCTCTCTAAAGGAAAGTCATGCAATTTTTGCAAAGGGGCATAACGCTCTGCAACCAAGTCTTTTAACACTTCGCAAATCGCCTTGGCAATAGCCACATCTGCTTGCGGACACTCCTGCACATCCAGCACCCTTATTTCAATTGTATAGCGCTCAAAACGGGCTATTGCGCCCCTGGAATTCAACCACTCATCTTGCAATACCGCATCTGTATCATAGACGCTGATATCCCGGTACATAGGGGCTAAAATGGTCTTTTCATATTCGCTTCTGCTGAATACCGTTTCCGGGATTACTTTACCGGTAATGGAGGGGACTTTTTTTTGATTATGCATATACACGTTAAGCCGGTTATCCAAATAATCTGTAAAGTGTTCTTCCACTATGGGAGAGCTTGCTGCAAGCGCCGGCATTAGCGGCATAAGAAAACGGATGGCAGCATGCAGCTTGGAAAATTCTTCATCGTTTGCAAAAGGAAGATTGATATGCGCGCTTTGTAAATTTGCCCAGCCATGCCCTTGGCAATTGAATATTTTGTGATACGTTTCATAAATCACATTTTGGCTATGCGGCCAAAGGCGTAATTCTTTAAAAGGATTCATCCAAGGGTGCATAGCGGTAGGCATAAAACAGGCATCGAAATTTGCCAGCAGAGTATTTATGTGCCGCACATTATCTTGAAACAAGCTTTCGCAGCCTTTAAGATCTTTTACCGGCCCTGTAGTTTTCAGCTCCAATACATGCAGGGCCACCTCATTCGTCCAGCTAATCTCCCCGCGATTTATTTCAGAAAGATAGGCTCCGGCCACAGAATGAAACACTTGATCTGTAATCGGCAGCACATTCAGGCTTTCTTTATCAACAATCATGTATTCCAGTTCAAGGCCATAGCCTGTGAACAAAGGCAATTTCACTATTTCAGCTTCTTCTTCAACCATATCGCTCATAGACTTCTTTCAAAACTCCACTTATTTATTAAAATGATGCTTTTTGGTGTTCTTTTCGTCAAATTTTTCAGCAATATATATTTATATTTCTTAAAAATTTGCCAAAAAGCTCGCTCAAAAATCATCAATTTTTCCAAACAAAGCGGGTTTCGAAAAAAGTCTATTGAATCCCCTGTTTTCTATTTTCCACGCGCCTTAAAAGCATGCTCATAATTTTTTTGTAGAGCTCATCCTGAAGCACCGTATCCTCCACTCCCGCATCAATGCTGGGATTGTCATTTATTTCAATCACATAGCAATTGTTTGGAGTTTCCTTCAGGTCCACTCCATACAAGCCATCTCCGATTAGATTGGCTGCTTTTAAAGCCGTATTCACCACTCTTTTTGGCACCATGCCTACCGCAAATGTTTCTGCCCTCCCAGAAAACACTTTCCCGGAATCAAGCCGCTCATAAATTTGCCAATGCTTCCGAGCCATAAAGTACTTGCAGGCAAAGAGAGGCTGCCGGTCAAAGATGCAAATGCGCCAATCAAAAGGTGTCGGCACGAATTCTTGAGCTATAAGTAAATCTGATTTATCGAGCAGATCCGGCAAGATTTCAAATAAGTGATGGCGGCTGTCGACTTTTATTACCCCATTTGAAAAGGCGCTGTCAGGCTGCTTTAAAACACAAGGAAACCCCAGTTTTTCTATCATCTCTTCGATATTATCGTGATGCAAGATAACCGTTTTAGGCATAGGCACCTTATGCCGTTCCATAATTTCAGCTAAATACACTTTGTTAGTGCATTTAAGAATTGAATCAGGATCATCCACTACCACTAACCTTTCAGCAGCAGCACGCCTGGCAAATCTATATGTGTGATGGTTGACACTGGTAGTTTCCCTGATAAACAACGCATCAAACTCTGCCAGCCTGCCATAATCCTCTTTTGTAATCAGCTCGCAATTAAACCCGAGAGCTTCTCCGGCTTTTACAAATTTATTGAGAGCCTTTTCATTAGATGGACTATTGATCTCACCAGGGTTGTAGAGAATTGCTAAATCATAGCGGGAATTTACTTTTTTCCTTAAACTGAGCCTTTTACCTTCAAAATAATTTTGCGCAATCTCCGAAACAAACGGCCTATGATCATAGGGAATTTCACTGGGTATTAACGGATTAATATTCTGCAAAATCCATTTCTTATTATTTTTGGAAAACTGCGCCTGCAATAAAGGGGCTTGGAACTCTTTAAAAAGATGCTGGCATAAACGATCATGGGTTTTAGACGTGTTATGCCCGAAATAAATGTTTAAGGTGAATTTATCAAAACCTACATGCTTAAGGCTTTGCTGGATCAGCTCATCAAGCTCATCTGAAACAAAACGGGTAATGGTCGGCGATTTTAAATCCTGGATGGTTTGTACGCTAGGCATTGGCTTATGCCCTCTTGCCTGAGCAAGGAGGGACACGTAATAACCAATAGTCTGGTAGCGATATGAGCGGCACAAATTTACCACTTTTACATGCCGCATTGAGCTGTAATCTGAATTAGTCAGATAGGATTTTGCCGATATGATTTCCACATTCGGTATATAGAGCTGCCAATCGTCAGGATTGTTTACTACCACAAATATTTTCATGCAACCTTAATCACTTAATTTAAAACGCTTACAAACTAACATGTAAAAATTCTTTTACAGAATTACAGTCATTCATACTCTAGATAACAGAAAGTTTTTTTATGAGGTATACATTTGAAAAACAAAAAAAAAATTGTTACAGAAAAAGCCCCCAAAGCTATTGGGCCTTATTCACAAGCCATCTCAGACGGCTACTATCTTTTTGTATCGGGCCAGCTGCCAGTAAATCCGGAAACAGGCAAATTAGTCGATGGAGGAATAGAAGCGTCCACGCATCAAGTTTTCGACAATCTGCAGCAAATACTTGCAGCCGGCGGCTGCACCCTGGATGATGTCGTACGCATGGAAGTCTTTATGCAAGACCTCGGAGAATTTGCCTTAATGAATAAAGTCTATACCGAAAGATTTGGCATAATGATCACGCCGGCTCGATATACAATCCAAGCGGCTAAACTGCCAATGGATGCCCCCTTAGAAATTGCTTGCATCGCAAAAGTATCAAATTAGGAGTATACCCATGAACCAATGTAGCGAAACGAAAACCGGAAGCTGGTATTGCAAATTCAGCATCCTTTGCAACTATTTGCAGTCCCCGCTGTTATTCCTTATAAGACTTTATTGGGGGTGGCAATTTACTATTTCAGGCTATGGAAAATTTTTGAACATTACCCAGGTTGCCGGCTTTTTTTCTGAACTCGGCATTCCTATGCCTTTATTGCAGGCCTATTTAGTGGGAACTATAGAACTGGCAGGCGGCCTCCTTTTGTTAATCGGCCTATTTTCCAGGCTTTCAGCGCTATTTCTAACAATCATTATGTCTGCGGCCATGTGGTTAACGGGACAAGAGCAATTGCTTAACCTATTTCAGGATTTTGACGCTGTGACTAAGCTTAATCCCTTTCTTTTTCTCTATGCGGCATTACTCATACTCGTATTTGGCCCCGGCATGTTTTCTGTAGATGGCATGATTCGTTACTGGCATAAGAGCAAAAAGGATGAATGTTGCAAAAAATAGCGCTTAAAAACGAACAATTCATCTAAGACTCTGATTGCGCAATCAGAGTCTTAGAAAGAAAAAAAATAAATCAAACAAAAATGTTAGCTTTAATATACAAAAACAAAACACAACTATAATTGTATTAAATAACAATAACAACAATTTATGGAGGTGTTCTTTTGGAAGCTAATAACAACTTTAGTGTGAGACAGGAGCTAAACAATAATGGTTTAGACAAATTTCAAGTTAAACTCAGCAAAGCACAGGCGTCGCACATTGTTGGCGCACTTGTAATGTCGCCCCTGAAAAGTGTAGTTTCTATTGGTCAGATAGCTGTAGGACTTATTCTTAAACTTAATGCCTACATTAACGACAACAAATTCAAGCCGACAGAGTCTGCTGTCAGGTATATGGAAGCAAACCACCATATCGAAGCTGGAATAAATCATCTTCTTTTAAGCGGCCTTAATTTACTAACTTTAGGCTTCCTTACCTATAAAGTATCTGATAGGGGTCATCAGTTAGATCATAGATTTATAAAAATAGTGGATTACGAGCTATTGGCCGTGGCAGAAAATTATGAAAGAAATGCGGCTCCAATGGGTCAACGTGAAGGGAAAACCCCGCCAATCGTAGACCAAATTACACCCACCCCTAATGAAAATTTGATTGAAAAATACCGGGCTTTCTAAAAATATTTTCAGCGCCCTGATGGCTTAGCTGCCATCAGGGATTTCTTTCAGCGGATGCTGCAGCTGCACATCGCGTCCAAAAAAAATCATTGCCGCAGGAGCCGAGAGCAAAACGGCTGAAGGCAGCACAATGTAAAACACTATATTTACCAATTGAAATAAGGGCGTCAAAGCATCTGGAGTAGTTAGGATAGCCAGCCACTTAATATCGTAGCGCGCCGCCAAATGGCTTAACCCGTAACCGGCAATTGCGCCTGAAATAACCGTGCATCCCACTAGCACCCCGCCCAGCATACAATTAAAGGTCGTGATGGCTACCAAAGATATGGCTCTAAAAGGCTGATGCAAAAGGGCTACAGAAAACTCTCTGCTTACCTTAAGGACAAATTCTTGAGTAATCTCGGAAGTAGGAAACATACTTTATGCATTGGTTAGAACCCGGCTTGCTACCTTATAAAGTCATATTCGAAATTATTTTCTCTCTAAGAGCTCGAATCTGACTCTTAGAAGGTAGCAAGTCGGGTTTAAAGTATCAAGCTAACATATTTGTGTTAAGAATTCTTAAAGGGCAGGCGGTGTGTGGTTTTCTGTATTCGCTTCCTCAAACTTGCGCCCCTCGATTGCCTCTATGCGTTTACTTAAAGGGGGATGGGTAGCAAAAAGAAAATCCCAAAAAGAGCGATGGTCAAAGTACATGTGGGCATAAGCGCCTCCTTGCGCCGGCATTTGCTGCTTTGATTCCACTTCAATTTTTTTGAGAGCCCCTAAAATGCCATTTGGATTACGGGTAAATTGCACTGCAGAAGCGTCTGCCAGATACTCCCGTTGACGGCTGACGCAGCTTCTTAAAATAGCGCCTCCAAGCCAGGAGATTGCTCCGGCAGCAATAAGGATAAGCGCCGCCAGCATTACCGGGTTGCCCTTCTTTTCTTCTTCCCTCGAACTTAAGCTTGAAAATTGCAAAATGCGCAGCCCTATATAGATAAGGACAAAGAAACCCATAACCAACGCTGCTAAAATCAACGTTATGCGCATATCGCGATTGTAAATATGGCCAAACTCATGGGCAATTACCCCTTGCAATTCATCGCGATTTAAAGTCCGCAATGCGCCTGTTGTGACGCATATGGCAGAATTTTCCGCTACAAGGCCGGCTGCAAAAGCATTGATAGCAGGGGCGTCAAGCAAATAGATTTCCGGCACCGGCAATGAAGACGCCACAGCCATCTCTTCAACCACATTAACCAGCTGGCGCAATCCAGGGTCAGCAGTCTGAGGGTCAACTTTCATCGCACCGAGCGACTCTGCTACATAGCCTCCTCCATTGCTTCTGTACATTAAATAGTTATAGGCTGCAGCCAAAAAAGTAATTGAGGCAAATGCAGCTCCGATCAATGGAAAGGTGGGGTCATAAGCCTCTTGCGCAAACATGCGCATAGCAAATTCGGCTGCTGCAGCCACGGCAGCTGTCATAAGAAAAAAGATAATGATGTAAATAGTCGTCTCGCGTTTAGCGCGCCGCTGCTGCTCCCAAAAATCCATGTGCTACCTAAAAACTCACTTTTACAGCTTGTTTAGCCTCTGCATCCTGCACCTCATAGAGATCTGCAGGGTGATGCCCAAGAGATGCCGCAACCAATACAGCTGGAAACTCTTGCTGCGCATTGTTGTAAGCAAGCACCTGGTCGTTATAGGCCTGTCTGGCAAAAGCGACTTTATTCTCTGTTGAGCTCAATTCCTCCTGCAATTTCTGCATGTTTTCACTGGCCCTTAATTGGGGATAATTCTCAGCAAGTGCAAAGAAATTACCCATAGCGCCTTTCAAGGTGCTTTCAGCTGCCATTAATTCTTTTAAATTTCCCTGTTCTGTGGGGCCGCCTGCCTGCTCCACTTTATTTCTGGCAGCCATTGCCTGCGCCCTTGCATTGACAACTGCCTCTAAAGTGCCTTTTTCATAGGTCATGTAGCCTTTAACAGTTTCCACTAAATTTGGAATCAAATCATAGCGCCTTTGCAATTGCACATCGATTTGGCTCCAAGCATTTTTGACCTGATTGCGCAAACGGACGAGGCGGTTATAAATTCCAATGCCCCACAGCACTAACAGTGCTATGACGACAAGTATAATAATTGTAGTAGTCATAACTTATCCCTTTTGATTTTTTCTTTAATCTGAATAAACCCTGATGTATATAAATTGTCAACATTCATTTAATACTATAATTTCGCCCCTAAAATTTTATTAAAAGATACTTATGAATTTATCTATTCAAGCTATTAGCCATACATTTCAGTAATAGGCAAACTCCAGTTAGGCTGGTGATTCACACCGCAGAGAGGTTAATAACATAAGTAGCCTTTGCAAAAGGCTGTTTTATAGTAACTGACCCTGACAAAATAAATGAAGCGCAGCAGCGCTGACAGTTATTAGCCCCGCGTGAAGGCCGCCGCAGGCGTGCCGGAACGTGGGGTTAGGAGATATTATATAATCGAGCTGCGGTTAGCAGCGACAGAATAAGTGTCGCCGAGCAGCCCAATGGATTTCACTTTTGGCCCTCACAGAACCGTACATCGGCAGCTTCGCTTTAACTTATCATATTTCTTCTTTGCCCAATTGATTAAAACCATGTCTATGTATTTCATTCTGTTCTATTTGAGTCCTTGTAATACACGATTTTGGTTTCTCATGATGTAATTCTAAGTGGCATTCTAAAAATCTTTTCGTGATTTCCTCTAAAAGAAGTTTTGCTTCTTTCTCTGTTTTGCAATGTACTACTAGATCATCTGCATATCTTTCAAAGGGATTATGAGAATATGTAAAACCTTCTCAAGTATCTATTTGGCATTCCGTATATGTTCGACAAGTCGAACATGGGGAAAGCTGCGACGAGTCGCAGCACTCCAAATCTAAAACAGACGTCATTTTTCACAGTCTCGCAAGGGCAGAAACCAAATAATTAAGCCTTTGCTGGAATATCCCAAATGAGAAAACCATCTTTATAAGATTCCTCAGCTCTCTCCATCTGCTCGTATCTTATGCCATGCTTAGAAAAATTAAATAGAGTTAGTTGATACTCTTCACCTTGTAGGATAAGTCCCCACATCGCCGCTAGATAATTGCAAACTAATTTCCTGTTAAATAAAAATAAACATTCAGGTTAATCATTTTAATTTTTAGGTAATATATGGAAAAAATACTCGCCTCAACTGTGAGCTGCCATTTCTCACAAACTATTTTAGTCCCATGCTTTTCAGCTTGCCGCTCTACAGCGCAACTAGTGAAGCACTTAAATTGAGCCTCTTAAATTTTAGGCATAAAATTTCAAACTTTAGATTCACTGAACAGGAGAAGATAGATTTGATTTTACTCATCCTAGCAAATCAGAGCGAATCGCATTTTTTGAAAAGGAAAGACAACGCTTGCAGGCTCTTATACCTCCAGAATCAAGCTGGTACCAAGCCATCAGAAATAGGATCGGTAAGTTGCAGCTAGTGTGGTAACTCACAGCATAGGGAGGCTCTAAAAAAATCAGGATGTTAATTTATGCTGGTTATTACAAAAGAGCTGCAAAGTTCGCAGAACTATCGCAAAAAAATCAGCGACTGTTTTTATGAGCCTCCCCTACTAAAAAATTTAATTTTAGACACCATACAAGTCAAGATGGAAAAGGAAAAGTTCTTTTTGAAACAACTGCAAGGGGATTAAAACAGTAAATTAGGAGACATGAGCACGTTTCAAATGGGGGCTTCTTTTAATAGGAAGAAAACGAATCTCAACTCGCTTATCTAAAGCCGCTGCAATTCGATTTAACATAGCTAAAGAGTGCCCTTCATAATCAGCATCTTCTAGTCTGCAGATAACAGAGGCTGTTGTCCCAACAAGCTTGGCAAGTGCTCTTTGTGAAAGCCCCGCTTTCATACGCAAATCATAAATCTTTCTTGCTATATCGTTATTTGCTCGAATTTTTTCCAATTCAGCAAGTTTTTCAGGATCATCACCAATAAAACGTTGATGCAAAATCTTAACAGCGTCATCTGTGGGTTTGTATTTTTCTTTACTCATTTCAATCCTCCTCATATGTGTGAGCTTTTGGATTCGTTTCAAAATTTTTTCGTCGCTGTATTGCCTTTTCGATTTCTATAGGAGGAACACTATCTTCTTTTATAATCCCATGAAATATAATACAGCAGCCACATTACCATAAAAAAATTTTTGATTTTATGTTATCAAATTTGCGAACAAAATACAATGTTATTCTTTAATTGTACGATCGGCGTACTTTGCGGCTTTTCGAAAAAGCTGCTCAAAAATGTCTAATTTTAGCAACCAAAGCGAGTTTTGAAAGATGTCTATTATTGGATAAGATTTGGTAAGATTCTGAAATAACAGAATCTTACCCATTATTAGTCTAGGCTTGTGCAGGAATATGCCAGATAAGCATGCCATTTTCATAAGACTCTTTAGCTTTCTGCATTTGTTCTAATGTTATACCATGCTCAGAAAAATTAAATACCGTCAGCTGATTATCTTTGATGTTTTTCTCGACAAACTCTTGGCCTTCCCTTAATTCATAAGTCGCTTGCTTTAAGATGATTAAATTATCTTCTGTCAACCAGTGCTGTTTAGTCGCCTTATATCCAAATAATTCATTATGACCCAACCCTGCCATTTCCATGTGTAATTGAAAGGATTGAGCATTAAAACGGAACTTGCCATAACTGCAGTTATCTGCGTTCAATTGGGCAAATAGTGCATCTGGAACAGCTGATTTGCAAACGTTAATCGCATTGGTTAGAGCAGCTACTTCCATTTTATTTTGGACTTGGCTGCAGGTAAAAATAGGATACATTTTTACCTTATTCAACTGGTCAATGGGTACAGGAGTAGAAGCCGGCCCCCAAAGGATATCATTTTTACATTCTTTCACTGATTGACGAAGGGCATTTTTAAAGATATCTTGCAGGGTGACTCTCATACAAGCTTCATTTCTTTTCACTTGTTTCCCATTTACATCTATAGCCACTCCATCAATAAAATTATCTTCTACGAAAAAACGCGGGTCGCCATCTGGCTGAATATAAAACTCCATCTGTTTTCCATTAATTAAAAGAGGAGGGAGCTTGTTATTATTTTCTTGAGCTTTTTGAATTAAAGAATAAGGTAAAAAAAAGGAAATTTCTTTTTTTTCTTTTGTCAAAGCAAAAAACGGGATATAAAGCTCCCCGCCCTTAATTTCAATTTTTTTCCCATCCGCTGTACCATCTGCCAGACGAACAATACCATCGAAAAAGAGCAGATCCCTGCTTTGAATAAATGCAGCATCCTCTTTATTCTCTCTAGCTCCAGCTACAAAGCAATCTACACAACGTGCCTGATCAGGGTATAAAATAGGAGATAGGGTATCTGAGCTTAATTGCTCTATTAATATTTGCTGAGGTTTTTTGGGGGGTTCACTTGGTTCACTTGCCCTAAATCCTGAAAAAACTCTTGTTAACGCTTGCATAAAACTCCTTTTACTATAATTATTTAAATATTAATTTAATTAATTTTAAAACAATTTTTTATTTTATTCAACCAAAATTAATTAACTAGTAATATTAAAATAGGATTGGCAAATGGCTGCCAATGTAATAATCCAAGCGGGTGTGCTGTTTAGGCCCGGCACCAGATCTAAACGCTCTCCTCCGGCATGCAGAAATTCTTGCTTATACTCCATGCCGATTTCAAATGTTGTCTCCAAGCAGTCGCATACAAATGAAGGGGAAAATACCAGAAGGTTCTTCTTTCCTTGCCGCAGTAATTCGAGCATCACTTCTTGTGTAGAGGGCTGAAGCCAAGGTTCTTTGCCTAAACGGGACTGAAAAGCTATAGTGTATTTTTCCTTGGGAATTCGCAGCCTATTTACAATCGCTTGAGCTGTGGCATGGCACTGGGCTGAATAGCAGTTGCGATTAGTGGAACAAATCTTTTGACAGCATTCCTTGGTGCGCAGACAGCGTTGGCCGCTTTCATCGGCCTTTATCAACTGCCTTTCGGGCAAACCATGAAAGCTAAAGAGAATATGGTCATACGATGCCGGGTCTAATGGTTCTGCATTGCTTGCAAAGGCGTCTATCATCAAGGGATGAGTTGGAAAACTCCCGGCAAACAACAACTCGGGGACATTTGTTCGTTTGCGCAGAACCTGCATTACCTTTTCATACACTGTTCCTGTTGTGGCTGAAGCATACTGTGGAAAAAGCGGGAGAATGAGCAGCTTGGAGAGCTTGTGCGCCAGCAGCGCCTCTAACCCCTTTTCAATCGACGGATTCTGATAACGCATTGCTACCTCAACTACGTAATCTTCACCTGCTGATTGCTGCAGTTTTTTTTGGCAATCCAAAGCGTGGGTTAAGAGCGGCGAGCCCTGTTCTGTCCAAATCTTAGCGTAAGAGGCTGCTGACTGCTTTATTCTGCTAGGAATAATAAGCCCTCTCACAAGCATTTGCCTTCTTAACCAGGGAATATCAATAACCCGCTTATCAGTAAGAAACTCGGTGAGATAGCGGTGCACGTCGGAAATTCTAGGAGAATTTGGAGTACCTAAATTGACTAGCAGAACGCCTTTATCATATGCCATAGCAAACCTTGTTTCTAAGAGTAGTTATACCGAAACACATGCGGAACATGATTTTTGACTGCGTCGGCAACAGCTTCGCTTGGGACAAAATCTTGGCATCTCCTCGTCAAACTCCCAATTTTCGAATGTATTTCGGTATATCAGTTTAATTTTTATCGGTTTGAATTTATATATGTTTTTTATAGAGGTATGTATGTTTTCAAAATTATTGCCCCGCAGCACTAATTTTTTTGATTTTTTTGATAAGCAAAGTGCCATTATTGTTTCTGCAGCAGTCACTTTCCACCAAATAACCTCGGAAGCGACTCTTACTATTGCCAATACAGACATCATCCACAACTTAGAACATGCCGCCGACAAAGTCACGCATGAATGCAGCGAAGAGCTGCAAAAAAGTTTCATTACGCCAATTGCCCGTGAAGATATCTACCAACTTATCACCACTATGGACGACATTATCGACAGCATCGATGAGGCGTTTGAAAAAATCATCATCTACAAAGTATTCCCTATTATGCCGGAGGCCATTCAGTTTGCCGAGATCTTAGTCAAGGCGGCTAAACTTATTGAAAAAGCAGTTGCAGGGCTTCAAAATCTCGAAAATGTCGCTCTCATTCGGAGCAGCTGCAATGAAATACATGCTTGTGAAACCGAAGCAGATGTTTTACTGCGCGAAAGCATGGCACGGTTATTTGACAGCGGCAAAGACACCTTGACAATCATAAAATGGAAAGAAATCTATGAGAATCTAGAAAGGGCTACCGACCACTGCAAGCATGTTGCAGATCAAGTGCAAGCAATTGTACTGGAGTACAGCTAGCCATGCTTATGCTTGTAGTCCTTACAGTTTCGGCGGCCCTTTTGTTTGATGTAATCAACGGCTTTCATGATGCAACTAATTCGATTGCCACAGTTGTTTCAACACGGGTATTAAAACCCTTAACCGCAGTTGTATGGGCAGCTTTTTTTAATTTTGTGGCCATGTTTTTCTTTGCCCCGCTTGTCGCCGATACGATTTCGAATATTGTTATCATAGACCCTCAAGATTCCCTGTATGTATTTGTAGTGCTTTTTGGCCTGGCAGGGGCCATTATTTGGGATCTGGCAACATGGTGGTTAAAGCTTCCTACCAGCTCCTCTCATGCACTTATCGGCGGGTTTGCCGGTGCAGGCATTGCCCATGGCGGCTTAAACGCCCTCCATTGGGACACGCTCGTTAAAATATTTCTCTTTATCTTTGTAGCGCCGATTATGGGCTTTATACTTGGCGTAGCCTTTATGCTGGCGCTTTATTGGCTATTTCAAAAATGGCACCCGCATGCAATCGATCGCCTTTTCCGCAAAGGCCAGCTGATTAGTGCGGCATTGTATTCCATAGGACACGGCGCAAATGATGCTCAAAAGACCATGGGTGTCATAATGGCGCTGCTCTATGCCGCAAGTTACTTGCCTCTCGAGGCGCAACTTTCGCTAAAAGATGGACGCACGGCATGGATCATTATTTCCTGCCACGCAGCTATGGCTTTGGGTACGGCCTTAGGGGGGTGGAGAATCGTAAAAACTATGGGAATGCGCATTACCAAACTTGAGCCTGTCAATGGGTTCTGCGCTGAATCTGCAGGAACTTGCACCTTGTATCTCGCCACTTTTTATGGCATACCCGTTTCCACCACGCACACAATTATAGGTTCTATTATTGGAGT
>JAEYWL010000041.1 GCA_023428915.1 Verrucomicrobiota bacterium | reverse complement strand
GGGCTACACGCTTCCGCCGCTTCGCGGCTTAGCTTAATGCACATGTGCTATCGCTATTTGGTGTTTATTTTCTATTACCAGAAAATAAAGATTTCCAGGGCGTATAAGGCCAATACGAGCAGGAGGCCTATCAGATCTTTTTTTATCGTCCCTGACTCAAGCCACCATTTCAGTCCATAAATAGCTATGGGCAGCAAAGGCCATGTAAGAAAGCCTACGTTGATAACGCTTTGTACGAAAGATCTAAAGGAGCCATTGAGAAACATAAGGTGAGAGGTTACAAAGTAATACTGCAGCATAACGACAGGGAAAAGGGCTAGCACCACCAGCATGACTTGCTTCCATTTTGGAGGCGTCTTTATTAAAGATTTGTCGCTAAACCAGCCTCCAAATGTAGCTAAAAGACGATGTGTTTCTCTGGATAAGATAAATTCCTGCGACTCTTTTAAGATCTTCGCCCTTTCAGGGGAGTTTAGCCAGTTTTCTAAATTGCTTGCTGTATCAAACTGCAGAAGTGTGATCCAGGCTCCTTCTTTTTCCTTATTATCTGGAGCTTGCACATACACTTTTTGGAAACCGGGAAACCGCGACTCCATATTATGAATTTTTTCATGCCACTTTTGAAAGGGAACTACTTTAGTTTTATCTACGAAAGTCACATACACTTCTGTAACCCCATTTTGCTCTACATCGGGTGTTTCTTTAAAAATGGCGTGCGAGCCCTGAATAATTTGCTCTTGCGTCAGCTCTTTCAATAACTTTTCGTATCCCAGTGATTGCAGCCAAAGATTGAGATGTTCTTTATCGCTAAACCGGAAATTGAGGGTCCACGTAGTGCCTGATTTGGAAAATGGGCTTAAAATTTCCAAGCTTATGAATCCTTTCGCTTGAGAAATTTGCCCGCGCAATTTGGCTTGCCATTTAGAGAAAATTTCTTCAGCACCTGGCAAAATATTTATTTTTACACTAATGAGCGAGTTATTTTGTTCCATTACAAGAAGCCTGTACGTGATTATTTAAAATAAAATTACGTAGTTAAGCAGGATAAGTCAATAACTGGTTTACTTTTGCCTTTTAAACCCGACTTGCTACCTTCTAAAAGTCATATTCGAAAGTTTTTTCTCTCTAAGAGCTCGAATCTGACTTTTAGAAGGTAGCAAGTCGGGTTTTAACCATCCCTTTCTCCTTTTGGCATTAATGCCTTTTTGTTAACATTTCCGCCATGATAGATGAAGAGCGCCGCCATTACTCACTAGATTTTTTTACAGGTCCTTTGCCCCTGTTGTTGCAGCTGGTGCAAAAGCAAGAGATCGAGATTGTCGAAATTGCCCTTAAAATCCTCACCGAACAATACGCAAATGGGGAGGAAGATATTGAAGAAGGGGCCGAGTTTATTTCAATTGTATCCACTATGCTTTTGCTGAAAAGCCGGGCGCTTTTGCCAAATCAAGAAGATGATTTGGAAATTCCCCTTCAGGAAGAAGAAACTTCGCCGCTTAGCCTCTTGCCGCATCTGATTGAATATTGCCGATTCAAAGAAATTGCCAAGGAATTGCATGAAAAAGAAGAGCGGCAGTCTGCTTTCTATATCAGGGGCTGTAACTTTTTGCAAGAGGCCCATAAAAAGCCACTTGGAATAGAACATATTTCTTTAGGCGAGCTTGGCAGCTTATTTAAAGAAATTTTGCGCAAATCGGCTAAAAGAATAGGTGTCATTCACGAGGAGGAATGGCGCGTCTCAGATCGCTTGTGCTTGCTGCGCTCCCAATTTGCTGAATTGCAGCGCGTGCAATTTGAACAGTTATTTCCAGTTAGCAATTGCCGTGAAGAACTAATAGTGGTTTTCTTAGCAGTATTAGAGCTGATGAAGCAGGGTGAGATTCGGATCATTCGAGAAGTGGAAACAAAAACGATTTGGGTAGAGGCAGTCTATGGCTAAAGAGATCAATATCCTGGAAGCTGAAATGCAGCATGCAATTCCTGAAGAGCCGGAATCTTTACAAACCGTCTACGCTCCGCTCCACTCTATTGTGCGCAAACAGATTAAACGGATTATTGAAGCTCTGTTATTTGTAAGCAGCGAGCCGCTCCCATTTCCTAAAGTAAGGGAAATTGTTGAGACAGTTCAGCCTCTGCGCCCAAAGCAGCTTGTAGAGATTATTGAAGAGCTTAAGACCGATTTTGTCACCCAAGACCGCTCTTATCGCTTAGAAGAAATTGCCAATGGGTATGTGCTGCGCAGCTGTGAGGAATTTCGTCCTTTCATTGAATTGCTTTATCGCAATAAGCGCACCGAAAAACTATCAAATGCCAGCCTGGAAGTTTTAGCCATCATTGCTTATAGGCAGCCGATCACTCGTCCGCAAATTGACGCCATTCGCGGCGTGGACTCTTCCGGTACGTTGCAAAATTTACTTGAGCGCCAGCTCGTTGAAGCCGTAGGAAAACTGGAAGCCCCGGGACGCCCTACGCTTTATGGCATTACGCAAGAGTTCTTGAAACACTTCGGCCTGCGCAGTCTCGATGAGCTGCCTCATTTTAAAGCTTAATTCATATAAACGATTGTTTGTAAACTTTTTGCAAATAAATCCTTAGATTTTTATAATGTCCCTATCTGCAATTTTCGTGTCTAAAAATTTTCACTAATTTTTTCTCACATAAAGCAGGATTTCTGATAGGAGAAGTTCCTGTCATTTAACACTATACATTCAAGGAGAAGGCGAAGATGCCGACTATTAACCAATTGGTGCGAAAGCCTCGTGAACCAAAGAAAAAGCGCAGCAAGTCACCAGCTTTGCAAAAATGCCCTCAGCGCAGAGGTGTGTGCTTGCAAGTTAAGACAAAGACTCCAAAGAAGCCTAACTCAGCTCTCCGTAAAGTAGCTTGGGTACGTCTTTCTACAGGTCAGGAAGTGATTGCTTATATCGGCGGCGAAGGGCACAACCTGCAGGAGCACAGCATTGTTCTAGTGCGCGGCGGCCGTGTAAAAGACTTGCCTGGTGTTCGTTACCACATCGTACGCGGTGCATTGGATTGCGCAGCTGTAAAAGACCGTAAGCAATCAAGATCTAAATACGGGGCTAAACGTCCTAAGTAACGCTAGAATGCCAGCTAATGGGCATTCTGGTTCGCGATTTGCGTTTTTTGCAAGATAAGCGTGAATCACGCATCGGCTGCATAAGCCGGGTGAAGCGAATTCAGATCTTGGCTCATAAAAATTATTAACTGTTTGAGCAGATTGAGGAAAACATGTCAAGAAGACACCGAGCTGAAAAGAGAGAGATTCAACCAGATCCAATTTATGGAAGCTCTTTATTGGCCAAGTTTATAAATAAAATGATGATCGGCGGCAAAAAGTCCACCGCCCGCCGTATCGTTTACAATGCCTTAGACAAATTCTCTAAGAGAGCAAAAATGGAAAGCCCTCTAGAAGCATTTGAGCAGGCGATAGAGAATGCAAAACCATCCTTGGAAGTTAAATCCCGCCGTATTGGCGGCGCTACTTACCAAGTGCCTGTTGAGATCCCGCAAAACCGCAGAATCTCTATGGCGATGAGATGGATTATCGCTAACTCCAGAGGTAAAGCCGGCCGTTCTATGGAAGAAGGACTGGCGGGCGAGCTGCTTGATTGCTTCAACAATCAAGGCGCTACCATTAAGAAAAAAGATGATACACACAAAATGGCTGAAGCTAACAAAGCTTTTGCCCACTTTAAGTGGTAAAGGAGATTAGCGCATGGCAAGATCTGCTAAAGAACATTTGAAGAATGTCCGTAATATTGGGATTATGGCCCATATTGATGCGGGCAAAACCACAACTACCGAGCGCATTCTTTACTACTCCGGCCGTCTTCACAAAATGGGAGAAGTGCACGAAGGTGCTGCTACCATGGACTGGATGGAACAGGAGCAAGAGCGCGGCATCACCATTACTTCTGCGGCTACTACCGTATTCTGGAAAGATGCCAAGATCAATATTATCGACACCCCGGGACACGTAGACTTTACCATCGAGGTAGAGCGTTCACTGCGCGTTCTGGATGGATCTGTAGCAGTATTCTGCTCAGTATCCGGCGTAGAGCCCCAGTCAGAAACTGTATGGCGCCAAGCGGACAAATACAAAGTGCCGCGTATCGCCTTTGTCAACAAAATGGACCGCATCGGCGCCGACTTCTTCGACGCTGTCAATACAATGCGCGAGAAGCTCCATGCCAATGCAATTCCTGTACAGTGCCCAATCGGCGCCGAAAGCGAATTCAAGGGGATGGTCGACCTCATTACGATGCGTGCGATGTTCTTCCACGACGAGACATTGGGTGCCGACTGGGAAGAGACCGATATCCCAGCCGATATGCTCGAAAAGTGCAAAAAAATGCGCGCCGAGCTGCTCGAAGAACTGGCCACGATCGACGAAGAGAATGAAACGTTCATGACGAAAGTCTTGGAAGCTCCGGATACTTTGACAACAGAAGAAATCCATGCAGCGATCCGCAAGGGCGTTTGCCAGAACAAATTCAACCCGGTATTGTGCGGTTCAGCCTTCAAGAACAAGGGCGTGCAGCAGCTGCTAGATGCGGTTGTAAACTGGATGCCTTCTCCATTAGATCGCGGAGCGATTAGAGCCCATGATTTAAAGACGGATGAAGACATCATGCTGCAGCCGGAAGATGACGCTCCATTTGCAGCGCTGGCGTTTAAAATCATGAGCGACCCTTATGTAGGCCGTTTGACTTTCATCAGAATCTACAGTGGAACATTGACCAAAGGCATGAACCTGCTCAACTCCACGAAAGATACTAAGGAGCGCATCTCCCGCCTGCTGGAAATGCATGCCAACAAACGCGAAGAGAAAGAAGAGTTCCACACCGGTGATATCGCCGCTTGCGTAGGCCTTAAAAAGGCAACTACCGGCGACACGCTGTGCGACGCCAACCATCCAATCCTTTTGGAGAGAATGGAATTCCCGGAGCCTGTAATCAGCATGGCGATTGAGCCAAAGTCTAAAGGCGACAGGGAAAAACTGGCGACAGCTCTAAGCTCGCTTTCAGAAGAAGACCCAACCTTCCGCGTGTCTACCAACGAAGAGACCGGCCAGACAATTATTGCCGGTATGGGCGAGTTGCACTTGGAGATTCTGCATGACCGCATGAAACGCGAGTTTAACGTAGAAGCCAATGTAGGCAAACCTCAGGTTGCTTACAAAGAGACTATTACTATTCCTAGCTCATCTCAGACAAAGTTCGTTAAGCAGTCCGGCGGCCGAGGCCAATACGCGCACGTCGAATTGGAGATTGAACCAAACGAGAAAGGCAAAGGCAACGAGATTGTCAGCAAGATCGTGGGCGGTGTAATTCCTAGAGAATATATTCCTGCGGTAATTAAAGGTATCGAAGAAGGCCTGACAACTGGTGTTTTAGCTGGTTATGGTTTAGTCGATACAAAAATCAGTATTGTATATGGATCCTACCACGATGTGGACTCCAGTGAGATGGCCTTTAAGATCTGCGGATCTATGGCGATTAAAGATGCGGCGAAGAAAGCAAAGCCGATCATCCTGGAACCTATCATGAAAGTGGATGTATCTACACCGGAAGCCCATGTGGGTGATGTGATCGGCGACCTTAACCGCAGGCGCGGCAAGATCCTCGGTCAGGAAAACCACAAAGGTGCAATCATCATCCACGCTGAAGTACCTCTTAGCGAGATGTTTGGTTACTCCACACAGTTGCGTTCTTTGACCTCTGGCCGTGCGGCATACACTATGGAGCCGAGCCACTTTGAACGCGTACCGGCGAAAATACAAGAAGAAATTATTAAGAGATAAGGTTACCCCATGGCTAAAACAACAGAAAAACCAAAACAAGCACGCCAAAAGATACGCATCAGGCTTAAAGGCTTTGATCAGCGTCTTTTGGACCGCTCCACAGCAGATATCGTGGAAACTGCAAAACGTACAGGCGCCGGTGTTGCCGGTCCGATTCCGCTGCCGACACGCCGCGAAATCTACACTGTGTTGCGCTCTCCGCATATTGACAGAAAGTCGCGCGAACAATTTGAGATCCGCACGCATAAGAGACTAGTGGATATTCTAAATCCAACTGGTAAAACTATCGATGCCCTCAAAACGTTGACTCTGCCGGCTGGCGTCGACATCAAAATCAAAGCCTAATCAGGTTAATAAAAAGGCCTCCCATCCGGGAGGCCTTTTTATTTATTACTTAAAAAATCATTTTTTATTTATCTTCCACAAACACAAATAAATTGTAATGTTTTTTGTGTTTTTTTTAATTATTTATAAAATTACATTAATTGTAATTAATAATAATTTTATAATAATATATATAAAATTAGGTTTTGTATGGGGATTGTTGGAAGATTTAATTGCTCTGGATTGCAAAATTATACTGATCCAGAACTGCAACAAGCAATTAAGAGTAATGAAGGTGAGCTGGTAACAGCCTTAATTGCGCAGCTTCCCAATTTTTCAGCCGTAGAGAGTGCAAAAGATCTTAAATCCAGAGCGGCCCAATCAGCAAAGACCATAGAGTTAGCTTGCCGGGTAATTAGGTACCTTGAGAATGAAGAGCAGCTAAGTAAACTTTCTGAGGCCATGGCTACACACCATATTTGGCCAGCTGAAAATGCACCTTTAGTGGATCATGAGCAAGTGGGATTTTCTCTGATTGAAGCCGTTAAACTGGAAAATTGGGCGGGTGTGAAGTGCCTTGTAAAACATCTTTCCTATTTTCCGCAAAGTGTCCACGAAAATCTAGAAATGTCTCTGTTCAAAACTGTTTTAGCAAGAGGATGTACGGATGCAGAGTTACTGAAGGAAATTTATGAAAAGGAAATGAGTGCATTTAAGCAGGATCTTGAAAATTTAATTACAAGCATTGCGAGTCATGAGCCGCATTTTGCAGCACTTCCTTTAGACCAGCAGCGTACCCAATGCGCTTCATTATTAATTGAGGCGCAAAATCAAAAAGGAGAGTCTTTTTTAAAAACTTTGGAAAATAATCCTGCATGCCTAAGGGCGCTCCTTCCTTATATTAAGCCAGCGCAAGTAATTTTTGATCACTATTTCCAAACTCTTCTGCCTCATCCCGAAATTTTAAGCGAGTGTATCGATCGTAATCCCTCAAGTCTTCATTCATTGCCTATTTCAAATGAACCTCCTTTGCACTCAGCCGTAAAAAGCAATCAACGGGCAGCTATTGATCTGCTGCTGCAAAGAGGGGCAGATATAAATGCACGCAATCATAAAGGGGTTCCGCCTATTTTTATGGCTGCGAATAACATCTGTCTTTTGCAGTACTTGCTACAGAGAGGGGCTTCACCCCATGTTACGGATACAAAGGGTAATACACTTTTTCATGAAGTATGCAAAAGTTTTGACGGTGATTTTCAAGCAGTACTTGGAACTGTGCCAATCAGCTATGCTGCAAATTCTGCTGGATATGCCCCCATGCATCTCTTAGCAAAAAGGAATAAGAAAAAGGAACTGGCTCTTTTGTTTAAAGATTGTTATTCACTCGACCCAAATACCGAAGAGGGGAAAGAGGTGTTTGCGCGTATTTTTAAATCTCCCCGCTTGTTCAGTAGTTTAATAACTCTAGTACCCCAAGATAAGCGAGCGTCTCTTAGCAAAGCTGTTTTAGAGGATCCTCAATATGAGGCTTTATATAAAAATAAAAATTTTTTTAATGAAGTGCAGCGGCATGGCCTTGCTAAAGAAGAAAAAATTTTAGAAAAGTTTTTAGTCCATTTAAACCCCTATAGTAACAAACCGGTAAGTGAAGAGACAGGAAGAATTGTAAACAAGTTATTGTTAGAGGGCAAAATTGCCTATAAAAAACAACTTTTAATGAATCAGAATTTCATTAAGCAAGCTGTTGAAAGCGGCTGGCCTAATAGGGTGGCAATTATCAGGGAAAGTATTGAGGTTGGGTTTTTTTCGGGAGAGCATCTATTATT
Organism: Verrucomicrobiota bacterium; assembly: GCA_023428915.1. Classification (GTDB taxonomy): domain Bacteria; phylum Chlamydiota; class Chlamydiia; order Chlamydiales; family JAEYWL01; genus JAEYWL01. Next base: position 8,955 of record JAEYWL010000041.1, on the reverse strand, counting down.
AATTGAGCTTTTGATAAAGGAGGCCATCAAACTTGAGGATGTCATAGATATGGATCGCGATTTTCCCAGCGACTTATGTCATACAGATACAATTAGATGGGCCTTGCTGATTGGCGCGCCTCAACAATTAATCGAGAACATTTTTGCAAGCTATTCTAAAAATACATCTAATGGAATCAATGTATTCCTACAGCATTTCAAGGAAGCAATTAATGCTATAGTTTTATCTGGTACGCAAGACTTAGCTCCTTCTATGACAACGATTCCACTCGTTCAAAACTACATAATGCAAGCGATAAAGTCTTCTCCTGCTTTATTTAGGGAAATAAATAAGAAGAAATTAGCTAATTTCTTACATGTATGCATCTACTCCGTAAATTTCGAGGAACTATTTAAGATGGCCTCAGATGAAGGGCAAAAGCTTAAAGATAGCCCTTATGCCCAAAAAAAGATGTTTAAAATTCAAGAGTATATTCAAGAGATCTGCAATCTCTTAAAAGACTTGAACATTGATTATGACGCTTCCAAAGCCATGCTGCCTGTTACTAATGTTCCTTCCGAAATGAGCAGTCAAACACTCATTACCTATATCCATGATAAAGCAGCGCACTTTCCCAAAAAAATACAAAATCTGCAAAGTTTTGCTGCAGCTTTTTTAGAATTGCTGAACCGAAAAGAATTAATGCTTGACGCTGAAAATCGCACCACCCTATTAGTGCTGGCGGAAAAAATCGTTCATGCCTGCATATTGGAAGGCAGGCATCAAGAAGCAGCTGCTATCAGCTGCACTGCTGCTGCAGCAATTCCAGCAGAGGAAACAATAAGTCAAGCCTTTCAAGCATTAATTACAACGGACAGATTTAATCAAGCTGAAGGTGTTTATATAACTGCTGTAGGGGCGGCAACTGTAAAAAACGGCTCCTTGCATCTTTCCATAAGAGAAATTGACGGCAGGCAGACATTCTGCATACGAGGAATGATTAGCCATACCGCACGTACAGCTATACAAGCGCTAATTGAAAACTATGCTAAAGAAGCCGGCGCTATTCTTAAAAATGTGCCTGCAGATTTTTGCAGTGGAATAAAAATTTCTTTAGACGCGGAAGATGGTTATTACATCATCGATAACTTGGGAAAATTCAGCTCAACAAATATCTGCAAGATTGGTCAGGCAATTGCCATTGAATTTGAAGGCGTAGGCAAAATTTTTATAGGCAACTCCCCTGACGTTTTGAGCAACTACAATCGCATACGCTTTGAAATAGATGCTTCTATAAATCCTGCGGATATACCTGCCAAAGTACAAATAATGGCCGCATGCATTGGACTGCCAACATTATTGTCGGCCCAAAGAGATGTTGATAATGAAAGGATGAAGATATTTCAGATCCTGCGCACTTTTGCCCCGGAATTGGAATTTTACTTAAGCAGGCAAGAAAAATTTTATAATTTGCCCCCCTTGCTGCTTAGAAATGTTATTGCCAAGCAAGCTCCCTGGCTAGAGGAGAAAATGGCGTTTTATCTAGAGCAAAATCCCGGCCTTTTATACAAACAGGAAGTCTATAAAGGCTTTTCGGTATGGGCTTTAAATGGAGTTGCTGATCAACTTAAAGATAAAGGAGCCCTTGGATTTGTGGCCTATTTTATTACACCTGGACAGGCAGCAGAGGCGGGAAATATCTTAAGTAAAATCTTAAAACAAGGAATGCTGTCAACACAGGAGCGCTATGAGAATGGATGGATCATTTCTGGCGCTTCTTCCCAAAAAGATTTGGAAGGAGGCGGCGGAAATTCAGCCTTTGTCCGATTAATGACACCCTCTTTGCTGAACAAAAGCAGCGGAAGCTTAGCGAAATTAACATATAAAATGGCTTTGATTATAGATTTAAAACTTGCTGAAAGGGCCCCATATGGTTATGAAAAAGATGAATTCGGTACTAAAAGCCCTGATATCTATCAAAATAGAGCCAGCCTTAGCGAACTTGTAGACTATTATGAATTAATAGAAGACAAAGAAGACCTTGAAACTTATTGCGGCAATGAGGTGATGATACAAAAAAGTGTGCCGCCTGCCTTTATAAAAGGAGTAATGGTAGGGACTCTTGACGAGAAGCAAGAATTATTAATAGACCTAAGAAAGAATGGTTTAGTTCTAAATGCGGAAGGAAAAGAGACTATAAATGGCATTCCGGCAGAAGAGTTCATTGTAGTGTCTAATTCGATGAAAGCGTCCTTTTGGGGAAGCACTCCAGCGGCCCCAGCCGGTACGCTGTCTTTTCCTGATAGGCTTCACGATGTGACAGTTTTAAATCATAATCTAGGAGGTTCTACAGGTGCAAAGCTTGTAAGAGCAGGCACTCAAAAATACATCGTGAAAGCGGGCATGACTTTTTCGCACTGCGAAACTGAATATTTAACCAATCGCATTTACAAAATCTTAGGCAAAGGGGTGCCCGATGCCAAAATGTATACGCACTTGACCAGATCAGATTTAGACGAGGTGCTTAGAAAAAAAAGAAAGCCGGTTGAAAAAGAATTTGAGGGGTTGGTTCGCGTTAAAAATAAAGCTAAAAAAATCATCCTGCATTTTTCAAACTTCACTGAAACTGCTATACAAAGAAAAAAACCTGCAAACCCCTTGCCTGGAAAAGCCATTAAAGGGGAAGCGCGCCGAATTCTGTTTGAATTTATTAAAGGAGAACCGCTAACTAAAATTAGATCCGACCCTAACCGGAGAGTGGAATTAGAGGCAATTTATGCCGAATTAAGGCAAGGGTTTGTGGCGGATTGTTTTTTAGCGAACAGGGATGTTTTAGGGGCGGATTTCGACAATATTCTCGTTACACCTGGTGGAGAAGTATACCGCATTGACCAAGGCGGTTGTCTTGAATACAGGGCCCAGGGAGAGCTAAAATCCGATTTTGGCGATGAGGTGCTTGAGCTGCAAACCATGCGGGATCCAGCCCTAAATCCCAATACTGCTGCTGTTTTTTCTCCTATCACTGAAGAGGAGATTAGATTGCAGATTCAAGAAATCTATGCCAAAAAAGAGGAAATACTCGCTTTGCCGATGCCCCCTCTTCTTAAACAACGTCTGGAAAATCGCCTGCAGTTTCTTGTGGAGTATGCTTCGGGGCCTACTTTAAGGCTGTAAGTTTGAAGCGCGGCAGCGCTGGCAGTTGTTAGCCCCGCTTGAAAGCATCTGCAGGCTCTGCAGATGCTGGAACGTGGGGTTAAGATTTTAAGGTTGGAGAGAAATTAAAGAAAGCTCATTTTTACAAGCTTTAATTGGGGCTTTAAGGCTGTAAGTTTGAAGCGCGGCAGCGTTGGCAGTTGTTAGCCCCGCGTGAAAGCATCTGCAGGCTCTGCAGATGCTGGAACGTGGGGTTAAGATGGAAAATACAATCGAGCTGCGGTTAGCAGCGACTGAATAAGTGCCGCTGCTAACCGCAGCTCGATTAAATATTATCTCCTAACCCCACGTTCCGGCACGCCTACGGCGGCCTTCACGCGGGGCTAACAACTGCCAGCGCTGCCGCGCTTCGTTTATTTTGTCATGGTCAATTACTATAAAACAGACTTTAGCATTTTTCACAGCCTCTTAAAGACGGCATAAAAAATGCTAAAGTCGAGTCTGCAGGTCCTGTGGTTGTTTTGACAGCTTAAAAGATTTTAAACAGGCTCTTAATCCCCAATGCAAAAGACCCATTAAGAAAGCAATCAGAGTCTACGATTGCTACACCACTATTCTTTGTCCTCTGGTGCAATCGGGCAATTGATAAAATATCTCCTTAGCTGCACGGCTATGCTCGAATGCATCCCGAACCTGGTCAGCTACCGGCAATAAATCACCATCAATGCCCGTGTAAAAGTTGTATCCGCCTTCATGGGCTTTTTTTAGTAAAAGCATACCTTTTTCTTTATCGGGTTCATTGCTGTTTATGACCTCAATACACTTAGCGACTAGCAAGTTGTGCAAGAGATAATTATTTTGCAGTTTGGCAAAAATGCCAGTAGGTTCTGCTAATGCGCAAGTCTCGGGGTCTTCTACAAGTGCATAAATGAGTTTATCTGGAATCTTGGCGCCAAGTTGCAATAACCGTTCTACATAATGAGCGCGTTTTTTTACATCTTTAACCTTTAAAGCTAGCTCTAAAGGATGGCCATAAATTGGATGTTCATGGTTTGGGTTTATGCTCTTTAATTGTTCATCAGCTAAAAGTTCAAGATTCCCATCTGCAAGGAGTTCATATAGCACCTCCTGAACACTATCCGGATGCTTAGCGATCATTTCATTTGCAGCATCTAATGATTTGGTGGCGTAAGCCCAGTAAAGATAACTTTTGCCAGCCTCTTTCAATAGGGGATCAAACCCATACTCTAAAAGAATCGAAAACACCTGTCGCCCATTCCCTGTGACTAACAAACCCAAAATTACTGAATGAGTCTCAGGCAGAAACGAAAAATTACAATTTTTATGATAAAACGACTTTTGCTGAAGATTATTTATTTCCTCGGGTTTTTCTTTTAACCATTGCGCAACATATTCGGCTTGGCCGTGGGCAATCGCACCATGTAATGCTGTTACTGGTTCATTGGTCGATTTAAAAGTGGAGGGTATCCAGGGGTCGGCTCCAATAGAGAGGAGATATTCCACAATTGCAAAGTGACCGTTGCAAGCGGCTGCAGTAACAAGAGTTTTCCCATTCATTAAATGGTTTACTGTTGTAGATTCAGCTAAACTCTTAACGAGTTCAAGATTTCCACGGACAGCAGCAAAATATACAGGGTATAATGGAAATTTTTTTGTAGTTTGATACCGGTCAGCACCATGCGCTAATAAGGTATTCACTATGCTTATGTTATTATTTGCTATGGCGATCTGGAGCGGGGATTTTTCACCAGATACATGATTGGGGTCTGCCCCTTCAGCCAGAACACTTTCCACAATAGCAGTATTTGTGCCCAGCACTGCATAGTGGAGTATATTGCTATCTAAGCTGTTTATTCTGCTTCTTAAGAAATTATAAGAGGACAAATTACCCTCTAAAGCAGCATACGATAGAATAGAGGCATTTTCATCATTTTTATAGTTAGGGTCAATAGCATGTGTTTCGAAGAATTGCTTTAGCATTTCGGTGTTGCCTACTGCATAAAAATAAAGAGGAGTATTTTCCGCTGTCCTTTTAATAAAAGGGTTCGCTCCGTGTTGTAATAAAAATATAAGAAGTTCCGTTTTTATTTTATAAACTTTGGAAATAAAAGATTCCTCGATTAGTAGCTGCGCTGCAGTATCTATTTGTTCTCTTAACTCATTATTCAACTCTGTTGGTTTTGTTTTTGCCGGATTGTTAACAGCACTATTAAGGATGCTTAAGAAAAAAATATACTGCTTTATTTTATAAACTTCTGGATTAGACAGTATTTTACATACTTGCCCTAATTCTAATGCTTGGGGTTGAAATGGAAAGCTGATAATCCCTTTTGCGGCCAGCCTGCATAACTCGTTGTAAAATTCGATTGCAATTCTATCGAACTTTAGCGCATCCGCAGGGTCATTAACATTTAAGCCATAGACCTGTAATATTTGCTCCTGATAGTTTCTTTGATACATCCCCGAAATAGCCTTAATCCGCGCTGCTATATGCGCGGTCATAGCGGGCGGCACAGCTAAGGCTTCAGCAGAAGAAGTAGAAGAGGCCCGGAGAGAAGACTCTAAGTGCGGATCGCTTATTTTTTGCCTCTTGCTTGCAGGTTCTCCCTCAATTTGAGGCAGCGGGCCTCTCTTGGGATTGCGCTTAATAAGAGCCTGAAGATATTTGACTGTTTCCTTGCTGCCGCTCTCTACGGCAATTTCAAAGGGAGTTTTGCCTGCCTGATTTGGCAAGTCGATAAAGGCGGCAGAGATGGCCAGTAAAGCCCTTAATATAGGCTGCGAGCTGTCTTTTTGAACTACATAATGGATTAAGGCTTGCCCCTTCCGATCTAATTTTTCGAGGTCGGCATTTCTTTTAAAGGCTAACGTTTCCATGAGTTTAATAAATGCATCATTTGCAAACAGGGACTTGCAATAAGCATAAGTAAGCAGGGTTTGCCCAATCAAGGGATCTTGCTGGTTAGGGTCAAAACCGACTTTAGTTAAATTTGAAATATGCCTTGCATTGAGTGCAGCTTCAGAAAATAAATAAGGGTCAGTTTGAAGGCTTTCAAAGGTTTTCCAGAGCAAGGCTAACGAATCATATATGCCCAAGCACTTTCTAGCCATACGTAAAACGAGTTTGCTTGCTGCATCCCTTTGGCGAATAAAATCTGTTACCTTTTGATTGGCCAATAGTTTTTCCAATAGATCCGTAGATGCAGCCGCGTAGATTAATAAATTTTCTGCTAAAGGCGGCTCAGCTCCCAGGTCAAGTAACCGGATAGCTATTTGTGCTTTTTCTGCATCTATATTAGGGCTCTTGATAAACTCACCATTATTATTTAGCTCTCGGCGATCTGCTAAAAGTTCCTGCAAAAGGAGGGCCAGGTGTTCTTTTTCCTCTAAAGTAGAGGGCTCTTCTTCTAAGAAAAAATTGGCTAAGTTCCAATCATGGTCTTTCATGGCCACTTGAAAGGCTGTAATTGTTGTTCCATCACCATCTATGCATTTTGCGTATGGTGAAGCGCCCAGCTTTACGAGTTCTCTAACAAACTGCATCTTCCGAGGATTTTTCCTGTGCCAGGCCCCTCTATGGTTTAGAAAATGGGCAAGCGCGGTGGTAGCGTCAGCTAATTCCTTGCGCTCATAAGAAAAAAGGGCGCGCAAGACAACTCCTGCTTCTGCAGCAATCACTGCAGGTGTCCATGACATTAAATAGAGGATTATAATTTTAAGGGGCGCTTCGTAATTTTCAGGCAGGGGGGCCTTTAGCATCTTTTTAACAACTTCTATTTCCGACGCACTAATGGCTTCAATCAAAGGAAATGCTTGTGATTTTGCCTGGCATTTAAAGGGATTTGCCCCTAGCGCAACTAACTTTTCCACTAGGATGGCCTTATCATTAGATGTTAAAGACCGTTGGCGCATAACAAAAAACAGCGGGGATTCGATTTTTTTTGCCGTATTGCTGTAGTTTACGTTTGCCTTCATCTCTTTTAGCAAGTCTAAAACACCGTTGGCGGCGTTGCTTGGGTGCAGCAAAGCTTTGTAAAGCAACTCGTTAGGCTTGATTGAGAGTTTAAATGCAGTTTTCCTCTCTAAGAGAAATTTTGTTATCCCTGTATGCCCCTTTTCTAAGGTTGTTTCAAGCAGGGAGAGGGAAACAAAATCGAGCTTGGCCCCTTTTCTTAATAGCCATTGCATTAAATCCAAGCGGCCAGCTTCCATTGCTAAATGAAGGGCGGTTTTATTAGGCGGCGTTAAGCTATTTCCAGAAGGGAAAGTTTCATCCACCCCAACGCCAAGCGCATTCATTGTGATTTCAAATAACTCGATATTGCCTCCGCTGGCAGCCGCAAAAAAGCATTCTGCACGCTTTATAAAAGGCTCAAGTTCAAGATGATTGAATTGAGCTTTGATATCCTTAAAGAAATCTAAATTGCCGCTTGCAAAGACAGCGAGCAAAATGGATTGTTTGTCTTCGAAAGATAAAGTTTTAAAGCAAAGCGCCGTTCGCTTAAATAACCTCTCATCATTTTTTTCAATCGCAAGCATCAAGAGGGAGACTTCTACATCTTTACTGTTGGCTCCTAAGTCCAAGAGGAAATGGCACACATCCGTATTTTTTTCTGCAATAGCTGATTTAAGGGCTATTTGTGAGTTTTGAGGGTTGACTCCATTCCATCTTACTGCTGGAGCCGGCTGCACATGCGCAGCAGTAGATGGAGGCGTTCGATTAAATTGCTGTTTATGTTTCAAAAAATAAGTTAAAATTTTTGGGCAGCTATATATTTTTGACCCTAAGCTAAACAATTTAAACACATCAGCTGCTGGCAAATTTCTTAGATTAAGAGCAGTTCTCCTAAAATCAAGAGTTTCCTCTGATTCCCATATCGCATAACGCCTAATCACCGTAGCCACTGAAGAAGGCAAGTTTGTCTTGGTGGTTAATTCGGCAAGACCAAGCAGCTCAGCTTTGAATTCGCTAACAAATTTCTGAGCTTGGGCTAGTTCGGTTTCTTCTAAAGTGTTGTCATAGGAAAAGCCAAGTTCGCGGGCAAAAGGCAGAAAGGCCTTTTGTACATGGTTGTGATTCGCCTTAGAGGTCCACATAAAATTTTTCATCGCTGAAGAAGGCAGGAAAAAAAATATCCTTTCAAAGATAAGTGCAGGTAGAGTTGTAAGATAGTCGATATTGTCTTTAATCTTGACGCTTGGCGGGCTTTGGCATACAGCCTTTTCGCTGTTCGTTGCTATATCGTTTGCATCCATTTCAGAATGCCGCCTTTTTAAACCACTTGCTTCCATAATTTCCTTTGTTCTTTATTTATTTTTAATAATTTTAATTATTTATTTATAACCTAAAACGGTTAAGAATAAATAAAGATGCAGTCTTTACTCATGTAATTTTAAAAACAAGATGTGTAAGTTCGTCTTTGTGGACTCTTAATTCATTTTTATTAAATCACAAAACTATATGAGTAACTGTTTATGTTATTAAAGATTAGCCTTTGCAAAAGCCTGTTTTATAGTAACTGAGCATTACAAAATAAATGAAGCGCGGCAGCGCTGGCAGTTGTTAGCCCCGCGTGAAAGCATCTGCAGGTCCTGCAGATGCTGGAACGTGGGGTTAAGACGGAAAATACAATTATAAAATTGCCTTTAAGGTTGGAGAGAAATTAAAGAAAGCTCATTTTACAAGCTTTAATTGGGGCCTACTTTAAGGCTGTAAGTTTGAAGCGCGGCAGCGCTGGCAGTTGTTAGCCCCGCGTGAAAGCATCTGCAGGTCCTGCAGATGCTGGAACGTGGGGTTAAGA
>JAEYWL010000122.1 GCA_023428915.1 Verrucomicrobiota bacterium | reverse complement strand
GCAAAAACTCCTGGACTGGCAAGTATTTAAAAAAATCTGGCCGTTAAAATCTTTCACTCACTTACGCAAACTAAATCTTGATCTTAATCTTGCTTTTCTTCAACTTTTCTAAATTCGAACTTTATGTCTCAGTCGGTAACGAAACGCTTAATATCTACCAAGGAGATTAAGACAATGATTAAGATCGAGATCAAGACTTGCTATCAGTTTGTGTAAGATCAGTAGTAAGAACACCGGCCAAGGTGGCGAGCTGCAAAAACTCCTGGACTGGCAAGTATTTAAAAAAATCTGGCCGTTAAAATCTTTCACTCACTTACGCAAACTAAATCTTGATCTTAATCTTGATCATGATCTTAATCTTGCTTTTCTTCAACTTTTCTAAATTCGAACTTTATGTCTCAGTCGCTAAATCTTGATCTTAATCTCGATCATGATCTTAATCTTGCTTTTCTTCAACTTTTCTAAATTCGAGCTTTATGTCTCAGTCGGTAACGAAACCTTAACATCTACCAAGGAGATTAAGACAATGATTAAGATCGAGATCAAGACTTGCTATCAGTTTGTCTAAGATCAGTAGTAAGATCTCCCTTACCCGGCGCGCTTGCGGCAAAGTCGCAGCGCGCCAAAAATTGTTTTCTTTAATTTACACTTCGATGAGTTTTTTCATCTTTTTGCCAGGTGTAAATTTGACAGCATGTCTTGCTGGAATAATGATCGGCACTGCGGCGTTCTTTGGGTTACGCCCTACTTTCTGCTTTCTTTCAACAACTTCAAATACCCCAAAATCGCGAAACTCCAATCTATCGCCTTCAGCCAATGATTTAGTCATTTTATCCAAAAAAGATTGGATGACATGACGCACATCGTTGGGATTCATATCATGCTCTTGCGAGATAGAATTGATTAGCTTTTTTTTGGTCATGGTACTTTTCTTTGTCATTGTTGTCATAGATCTGCAACTCCCTTTTTATTGTGACAAGTAACTAGATGGCGACATGTAGGTAATAGAAAATTTTATCATATCTTGCTAGCGGGCAAGCACTTTGCATCTACAAAAAGTTATGAGCACCGCTGCCATCATAGTAAAACTATATTTGCAATCAAACCTTATTTTTTGATTTTGATTAGAATTTTATTCTTTTTTCCTGCAGCTAGCAGCAGCAGCTTATGGTCAATGAGCTGATTTTCTGCAACGCAGGCATTTTCATCGGTAATTTGTACATTATTTAGATAAACGCCCCCGTTTTTAATTAGGCGCCTTGCCTCTCCCTTGCTGGGTTGTAAACCGCATAGGACTAAGATATCAAGCAGTTTCTGTCCTGCAATTTGCTCTAAGGAAGCTTCATAAGAAGGCATGCTGCTGCCAAGGCTCTCTAAAGTTTCTGCATTTAAAACGGCTTGCGAGCCAGGTGCAGCGGCCTTGGTCACTTTAAGGGCCTCTTGCAAACCGCCATCTTTATGCACAAGGCGCGTGACCTCTTCAGCCAGTTTCTTTTGCACTGTATTTGGCTGATAGTCAGCCTGCAGCATGCGCCATTCATACTCGCGGATTTCTCCCATATCCATGAATGTAAGCATGCGCATTAACGTGATAACGTCTGCATCAGCTATACGGATAAAATATTGATAAAATTCATAGGGAGAAAGTTTATCTGCAGAGAGCCAAATAGCTCCTTTCTCAGATTTGCCAAATTTTTGCCCATCGCTTCGGGTCAGCAATGGAGTTGTTAAACCGTATGCCTGTTCGCCTCGAAGCTTGCGGATTAGCTCAGTACCCGCTGTAATATTCCCCCACTGGTCGCTTCCCCCTAGTTGGATTTTGACATTATGGTGGTCATAGAGGTATAGAAAATCATACCCTTGTAAAAGCTGGTAGCAAAACTCGGTAAAGCTCATGCCTTCTTCTGAGTGCAAGCGCGTACGCACACTATCCTTAGCTAGCATGGGGCCCATACGGCAGTGCTTGCCTATATCTCTTAAAAAGTCAAGAAAGGAAAAATCTTTAAACCAATCATAGTTATTCAATAATTCAAGCGGCGTGCCTTGGCTGGCAAGGATGTTTTCAAGATTTGTTTTAATGCCTTTAAGGTTATTCTGCAAAGTCTGTTCATCTAATAATGGACGCTCTGCACTTTTTCCAGAAGGGTCTCCTACCATGCCTGTCGCCCCTCCTGCAATCGCCACAGGAGTATGGCCAAAGCGTTGAAACCAGGCTAAGCCCATAATAGCAACTAAGTTTCCTACATGCAAGCTATCTGCAGTAGGATCAAAGCCGCAATATACCTTAACCGGCTTATTGACTAATACCCTTAACTCCTCGCTTGTAATCGCATCAACAAATCCCCGCTCTTCCAATACATCAATCACATTTGTCATAAAAGGCAACCACCAGGCTTCAAGATTCTTAAGGTTAAGGCTTTTTGTGAATAAGCAAGGAAAAGAATACTGATTTACGAAAAAAAAGTAAGGAAAAAAACGAATAAAAAAATGAATTTATGATTTTTTTTAAATAAGAAGGCAAAAGTACACTTTTGCCTTCTTAGTAAACCTTAGCTTTTTAGCATTAGATCTGTTGGAAACTTGTCCTCGGCATTTCTTATTTCGCATAGCGTATTATCGAGGGCATGGAGCTTTGCAATGTATTCTTGATCATTAAAGGCATAGGCGTAATGCATCAGTGTGTTTCCTTGCTGATCCACTGGACTCTTTAGATTTATTGAATCTTCAAGTAAAGCGTTTTGAACGAGTTGTCTGTAATTGCTGTAATTCAATGGCAGCAAAGGAGCACAGCTGTAAGTGCTGCCGCAGCCTTGAAAGACAGGCGTTCCCATCTGCGGATGGTATTTATCATTAAATTTTTCTTCTTTATGGTTCTTGAAATAGGCTTTAACGTGATGAGTCAGGTCTAAATATTTCGCAATACCGGTAGTAGTATAAAAGGTAAGCAAAGTTGCAGCTATGGCCTCAAGAGCACCAAGCGGAGCAAATAAAAGACCGGCAAACAAAGCCATAGCAAAAAAGGCAACCTTCCGCTCTACAAGGTTTAAAGGAAGGCGAACTCGTTCATTATTTTTCTTTACAACAGCCATTTGAAAAAACGGGCTGTTCAGATGAGTGGTAAACTCTTTCATATAGTCAATGGATATGGTCATAAATTATTCTCCAATTATTATTTGTAATTAGACATAAGATGCAGTATAGAGATAGACCCTAATTTTGAAAATATCTATTTACGTTATGTGTCAGGAGTAAATACTTAGCCATAGCAGTGCTCGTATAGAAAGTGAGCACAGTAATAATAAAAGCTTCAAGCGCTCCAATAGGCATAAAAAGATAGCCTGCCAATAGAGACAGTGCGAAAAAGGCAATTCTTTTATCTGCAATGTCGAGCGGAAAACGCAGCCGCTCCTTATCTGTTACCACCTTAACCAGTTGGCGATAAGGATCGCATAAATGCGCAGTAAATTCTCTCATGGGATTAATAGACATAGGCATAATTTCCTCTTCTGTTTTTCAATCAAAAAATTAGACATCAGCATAGGTTTAAGACAAAATTTTCGCAATCTGACATTGAAGGTAGTAATGTTTTCATAAATATAGTACAATTCCTTACTAATATTTCATATTACAAACCAGAGAAATTAATAAGGAGATTATATAATGTCAAATTGCATTACTTTCTTATTATTGTCAGCTGCTTGCGCTTCAATTAACAATTTATTTATGCGCCGTAATTTAGATAATGGCGGAACAACAGAAGGCTACCTAGTTGCTTACTTCCTATTTTCTCTAATTATCACTCTCTGCATCCAACCAGTTTTTAAAACTTCTATTTCAATGAATACCCCTTTACTTTATCTAGGTTTAGGTATTGGCGGAATGAGCGTCTTTATGATGATCATGACCTCTTTCTCCTTATCAACTGGCCCCTCTGCGCTCACGTTTGCCTTTCAAAATTCAGGTTCTGTGTTCCCGGCTTTAATTCTGGCCAATCTTTTTGGAAACGCCTACGGCTTTAAATTTTCTTGGGGTTTAGTTTTTGGCGCATGCTTTGTAGTTTCTGGTTTACTTTGGGCTGCTGTTCAACAAAAACGAACAGAAAAAACAAATCCTAAATGGTTTTTTTATGTAACTGCCATGTTATTAGTGCAAACCGCGGTTCTAACCCTATATCAATGGCATTGCTTGCTAACTAATTCTGCGATTGCCTCGCATCCCTTAATTCCATACAGCTGCAATCCTCTTGAGGAGATTTGGTTTACCCCCGGCCTATTTCTTTCTGCCTCTTTTTTACAAACTACATACTTTGCCTTAACCAGTAAAAGGTGGCCTAACAAAAAAGAACTCCTATGGGGAAGTTTAGGCGGAGCCTGCAACGGAGCTTCAACATTTTTCCTCATCCAAGCAGCCCGTATAGGAACTCCAGCAGAACAAGGAATCATTTTCCCTTTCTTTGCAGTAGGGGTTATTATTATTTGCAGCGCCTGGGGACAATGGATATATAAAGAAAAAATATTTTGGCGAGCCAACCTACTAGCTTCTTCCGGCATAGTCATCGGAGCTCTTTTTTAAAAGAGTCCATTTACTGCCGGAATTGGCGTGAGTTTTCAGGCTTTTCACCGCAATTGGTTCTAAAAGGATTAATGTCTAAACCGCCTCTCCTTGTATAGCGCGCATAAACTGTTAGTTTTTGCGGCTTGCAGCGCCTAGTGATATCCATAAAAATGCGCTCGGCGCATTGTTCGCCAAACTCGTTGTGATTGCGAAAGGAGATAAGGTACTTTAACAGACCTTCCCTATCTATTTTAGGTCCTTTGTAGGCAACATATAGACTGCCCCAATCCGGCTGTCCGGTAACCAGGCAGTTGGATTTAAGTAGATCACTGTATAGCTTTTCTTGAACAATTTCTGGGCTGGTTTGTAAAAAGTCGGGACAAAGGGTGTAGGTATTGGTTTCTATATCTAATTGATCAAGGCAGAAACCTTCAAAGGGCGCATAAGTCTGATCAGGCTGATTGTCGGGAGTATATAAAAAGACCTGGACTTCAGAGCCAATTGCGTCGCTAAGATCTTTTTCAATTGCCTGCTGTACTCTCTCTATCGTGGAGAAAGGCGTGTTGTTAAAAGAATTTAAATAAAGCTTAAGCGATTTAGACTCTATTATATAGATGGAATCGCATGGAAAGATGATCTCTGCCCTTGCTATTTGCGGCTTGCCCTTTGGATTTAGCCAGGAAAGTTCATAACCGTTCCAAATATCTACTCCCGTAAATGGAAGCGGTGCGGGCACTTGAATTTCATCCCTATTGATTTGACGCAAAATGGGAAATAAAAGAGTAGGGTCATAAATTTCAAAGTAGGGAGTTTTTTTACCCAAAGCTGAATTTATCAGAGTTTCATCTTTAAACATTGTATCCCGCACTCTTTAAACCCGACTTGCTACCCTTATAATAAGTCATATTCGAAAGTATTTTCTCTCTAAGAGCTCGAATCTGACTCTTAGAAGGTAGTAAGTCGGGTTTTAATTAAAAATGAAAGAATAAGCTGTTTATATACTAATGTCAACTGTTTAATCAAAAAACTTGTATTTTTAATGTTTATAAAATAGTGATTTGTTATAGGTAGTTTAAAACCCGACTTGCTACCTTATAATAAGTCATATTCGAGCTCTTAGAGGAAAAGAACTCGGATATGACTTATTATAAGGTAGCAAGTCGGGGTTTAAACTTTGATCATGGAGAATTTATTATGGCTTTACAACCAACAGCTCCCAAAACGCAAAACAGCCAACATCCTGGAAATAACCAGGCTAATTCCAAAAAGCCTGTATTACCAAAAACAGTCAAACAACTATTTAGCGATTGGGAAAACAACATCAGCAGTATTCGCTCAACCCCGAAAAAATTCTCATTAGGCAAACCAAAAAAAGATTTACAATGGCAGCCGAGAACCCAAAGCCATGAACAAAGCCGTCCTCTCAGCGGCAGAGTCAAACTAGATAATCAGTAAATGAGCATTAAAAAGGGTTGTGAAGATCAAGATTGGCATGTTGAATGGGATAAACTGCAGCTAAATGCTCCCCTAATCTTCGCGGCCCGATTTTTTCAGTGTTGGCATGCCCCAGGGCAAAGAAATTAATCTTTTCTTCCTTTGCTATATTCCAAATGGGTTCATCGAAACTTCCAGTAATGTAGGCGTCGACGCCTTGAGAAATGGCTTCTTGAATAGATTTATGCGCCCCTCCCGAAATTAACCCAACAGTGCGTATGGTTTGAGGCCCTGCAAGAACGGCATGAGCTTTATGCTGGTAATATCCTTCAAGAATTGAAATGAAAGCTTCCCTGTCAATCGCCTCAACCCGCCCTTTCACCCCGATTGATTGCTTGCCAAAAATGCCAAAAGGCTCTAACTCTTCCCAGCCTAGCTCTAAAGCTGCCCCCCAATTATTGCCCCATTCTCTATGGGCATCTAATGGCAAATGAAACCCTAATAAAGAAATATTGTGTGAAAAAAGCAGTTCCAATTTCTTTTTCTTAGTACCGGAAATGACATGGCTATCGCCTTTCCAGAATAACCCATGATGAACAAGCAATAAATCAGCCTGGCATGCCGCTGCTTCTTCAATAGTCTCCAAACTAGCAGAAACGGCTGTCGCTATTTTTTTTATGTTAGCTTTTCCCTCGACTTGCAGACCATTGATGCAGTAGTCATCGAAAAGCGGCACTTGCAAAGTTTCTTGTAAATAGGCTAGTAATTCAGCTAATGTGATCATTTGACCTTCCAGTTAGGAAAACAAGTTATGACAAAATTAGATTCCATTAAAGCAGAAAAGCAGAATGCGGCTAAGAAAGCAGCTGCCAAAGAAGCGGTTAATCTTGTGCAAGATGGCATGATAATAGGGCTGGGCACAGGTTCTACAGCGGCTATATTTTTAGAATTCCTTGCAGATAAGCTGCAGCGGGAATCTTTAAAGATAACTGCAGTTGCCACTTCAACCCGCATTGAAAAATTGGCAATTGAAAAACACATCCCTATCCTGCCGGCAGACTCCTTTAATTGGATCGATCTCACTGTAGATGGTGCTGATCAAGTAGATGCGCAAAAAAGATTGATAAAAGGCTTAGGCGGCGCACTATTAAAAGAAAAAATAGTTGCGAGCTCAAGCCGTCAAATGGCAGTGATTGTCGACGATTCTAAAATAGTGCCTCGATTTACCCAGGGACCTCTCCCAATTGAAATTCTCCCATTCGGCGTAAATTCAACTCTGCGCAGAATCCAAGAAAAAGGCTTTCAGCCTGTTTTGCGAAAAAAAGGAGAAGAATTGTATACAACAGATTCCGGCAATTTTATCGCAGATATTGCATTCGCCAATGAAATTATTCCAGAAAGGGATGAGCAGCTTCTACTGACTATCCCAGGTGTCATTGAAACAGGATTTTTCATAGATATCGCTTCAATTATAATTGTTGGCTACCCTGACGGAAGCACTAAAATACAAACATAGGTTTTTGTTTGAATTAAAAAAAAGAGTACCTACACTAATTTTTTTTGACCCTTAACGCCTAGGTGCCGATGCCCAACCAATTAATCCGACTGAATTTTGACAAAGTGATGCAGACCAAGACTTATACTGCAGTCGTCCTCGCCAGTGATGAAAAAAAATTTGCCATTTACACTGATCCTTATATTGGCAAGACCTTGCAACTCTACTTAACTAAAGGCGAAAAGCCCAGGCCTTTGACCCATGATCTTTTAGATTATATTCTAAAAGCTGTTGATATAAAAGTTTTACAGATTGTCATTAACGATTTACAAGATACAATTTACTTTGCCCGCCTCTATTTAGAGCAGCAAGAGAATGATATTAAACACATCGTTGAAATTGATGCCAGACCTAGCGACTGCATCACATTAGCCCTAATTAATAATGCTCCAGTCTATTGCACGAGAGAAGTTCTTGATAAAACTATCCCGTTAGATGAATAAACTAAAATTGCTATTGATTTTATTATAATCATAAATTAATAATATAATTAGGGTTATAAAATATAAATAGATTGGAGGGATTATGAAATTATTCAATCTATTAGCTTTATCTTTTTTTTTAGCATTTTCTTCATCCGCTCAAGCCCTTAGTAATTCATTTCTTGAAGTTGTGCCCCCTCTTCCAACAGTAGAAGTCTATAATAGTGTTGATAACACCTCTAGGGGTTATTTTTTTATACCACAAACTGATATGAGCGTAACAGCTCTTGGGCATTTTGATATAGCACAGTACCCTCTCCTAGGTTCAAGTTTAGTAGGCATTTTTAATAATAGCGGCACACTCCTTGGTTCTGTAACAGTCAGCACTAGCGACACACTAATTGATTCTTATCATTATGCAAACTTATCCAGTCCTATTATTCTTACAGCAGGTCAAACATATTATATCGCTGGGACTAGTGTCATAAATCAACATTTTTACCCGTTTTTTATTAATACCACAGATCCAACAATTAACATCCATGGCATTGACATAACAGCACGCGGGGGTAACAATAATCCAGGACTACTCTACGCAAACACTACGAATACATTTGCTAGTTTTAATAATGTTACAGCAATGTTTACCGTTATTGGAACTCCTGAACCTTCGACTTATTTAGCAATGGGTTCTTTACTTGGAATTTGCATGCTGTTAGTTGCCTATAAAAGAAAAGTAAGACAGAGAGCTTAAATTAGCTATTTCTTTGAATAGCTTTCTTCAAGTACACTGCATTTCTTTTTTGAAACTGCATAATGAGGAAAGCTATGGCAAAAAAACGGTATGAAATTCCCTCCTCCGATCGTTGGAATGTCGAGGCAATGTACCCCAATCAGGAAGCTTGGGAAAACGATCTGCAACTTGTCTTGCCGGCATCGCAAACATACCCTATGTGGCCAGACTTGGCTGCCTTTCGCGGGCAGCTAGATAAGGGCGCAGAGGTAGTTAAAGCCGCGATTGAGGAACTCATTCGCATGGAGCGTAAACTTACCAAGCTATACGTCTATGCACATTTACGGCAAGACGAAGAACTGACAAACGACCAGGCAAAAACAGCATTTGGACGTGTAGCAGCCCTTTGGCACGACTATAATCAAGAAATCTCCTGGTTTGATCCAGAGCTTCTAAGCTTACCTGAGGCCACGCTGGAAAGCTACATGAAAGCAGAGTCATTGGCCCCCTACCATTTTTTACTTGAAAAACTGATCAGGCAAAAAAAACACCGTCTTAGCGAAGAAGGCGAATTGTTAATGGCTCTTTCCGGCCAGGCTCTTTCAGCTCCGCACAAAGCCTTTAGCGCCATATCAGATGCAGACTTTAAATTCCCTAAAGTGAAAAATGCAAAAGGGGAAGAAAAAGAGCTTACGCATGGCCAATATGGATTGTACATCCGGGACCAAGATCGCACTCTAAGACAAAATGCTTTTTCAACATACCACAAGCAGTATGAACAATACGAAAATACATTTTGCGAGCTTTTGCAAGGCCAGGTTCAGAAAAACGTGTTTAATGCACGGGCGCGAAAATATGCCTCTGCACTAGATGCTGCACTGTTTCCACATAATGTAGATATTGAGGTCTACCACTCGCTCATACAAACTGTAAACAGCCGTATCGGCAGCTTGCATCGCTACCTCGATTTAAGAAAAAAAGTCCTCGGCCTTGATGAGCTGCACCTATATGATATGTATGTACCTCTCACAAAAGATATCGATATCCGCATGCCATACTCTGATGCAGAAGATATTATCGTGCGCTCGGTAGCCCCTCTAGGTAATGACTACCAAAAAACTCTAGCTAAAGGTTTTAAGGAACAACGCTGGGTCGATAGATATGAAAATGAAAGCAAGCGCTCTGGCGCCTACTCAAGCGGCTGCTACGACAGCATGCCCTATATCCTCATGAACTATAAGGACATGCTCCGCGATGTGTGCACCCTTGCCCATGAAGCAGGACACAGCATGCACAGCTATTTAAGTCGGGAACACCAACCATTCCACTATTCCGACTACCCCATTTTCCTTGCTGAAGTAGCATCGACTTTTAATGAAGAACTGCTCATGACCCAATTGATGCAAAACTTTGCGAATAAGGAAGAGCAAATATTCCTTATCAACCAAAAAATTGAAGACATCCGCGGCACGCTCTTTAGGCAAACTATGTTTGCTGAATTTGAGCTGCTCATTCATCAATTAGTGGAAGCAAATCAGCCGCTCACACCCAGGTTATTAAAAGAAAAATATGCGGAATTAAATGCCAAATATTTTGGACCTAACGCGGTAATTGATCCAGAAATTACCATTGAATGGGCGCGAATTCCGCACTTCTACTACAATTTTTACGTGTATCAATATGCCACCGGCATCAGTGCAGCCTTGGCGCTTGCCCGGCGCGTGCAGCAAGGGGGCGAAAAAGAACGCAACGATTATTTAACCTTCTTGCAGGGAGGCGGCAGCAAGTACCCGCTAGAGTTGCTGCAGCAAGCCGGCGTGGACATGCGTTCTTCTGCACCTGTGAATGCTGCAATCGATCGTTTCGACCAACTCTTAGGCAAACTGGAAGATTTGCTTCTTTCAGAAAAAACCGAAGCAATCAGCAGTAAAGCTTAATAGGAAAAATCGGGAGCTCTCTAATGAGCTTCCGATTTTTTAGCACTCCACCTATTAATTTGCTAAATACACTTGCAATAAAGTCGAAACACCAGTACTCTAATAATCTACTTAAAAGGCATTAACTCAATCAAGGAGTCTATTATGGTAACGCAACCAATGACAACTAATAAAGAGAGCAAAACAAACACCCCGCCAAAATTTAAACCGCTTGGCAATCGTGTACTAGTCCGCCGTCAAGAAGCTCAAGAGACTCTTAAAGGCGGCATTATCCTGCCGGATAGCGCAAAGAAGAAACAGGAAACAGCAGAAGTTATTGCAATCGGCACAGGTAAAAAAGATAAAAACGGCAACCTGATTCCAATGCCAGTACAAATCGGCGACATTATTTTAATGGAAAAATACTCTGGACAAGAGATCACACTTGAAGATCGAGAGTATGTCATCATCCGCGCTGACGACATCATTGCGATCGTAGAACAATAAGGTAGAAATAGGAGAAACTGAAATGGCTGCAAAAAACATTAAATTTAAAGAAGAAGCCCGCCAAAAAGTTCTAAAGGGTGTACGCACCTTAGCAGAAGCTGTAAAAGTAACATTAGGCCCTAAAGGGCGCAATGTCATTATCGACAAATCCTATGGCGCTCCTCACATCACTAAAGACGGTGTAACTGTTGCAAAAGAAATCGAGCTTGAGGACAAGCACGAAAATATGGGCGCACAAATGGTTAAAGAAGTGGCCAGCAAAACAGCCGATAAAGCCGGCGACGGCACAACAACAGCTACAGTGCTGGCTGAAGCTATCTATGCTGAAGGCCTGCGCAATGTTGCCGCCGGTGCAAACCCAATGATTTTAAAACGCGGCATGGAAAAAGCTGTTAAAGCCGTAGTTAAAGAACTGGAAGCCCGCAGCAAGAAAGTTGAAAACCACAATGAGATCGCTCAAGTGGCAACTATTTCCGCCAATAACGATCGTGAAATCGGTGAAATCATCGCAAAAGCCATGGAAAAAGTTGGCAAAGACGGCACTATTACTGTTGAAGAAGCAAAAGGCTTCGAAACAACTTTAGATGTCGTTGAAGGGATGAACTTTGACCGCGGCTACCTCTCCGCCTACTTCATGACAAATCCAGAAAGTCAAGAATGCGTCATGGAAGATGCATACTTGCTGATTTACGAAAAGAAAATCAGCAACGTAAAAGACATGATCCCTATCCTTCAAGCTGTTGCTGAAAGCGGCCGTCCGCTTTTGATCATCGCTGAAGATGTAGAAGGCGAAGCGCTGGCAACCTTGGTTGTGAACAGATTGCGTGCAGGACTTAAAGTTTGCGCCGTAAAAGCCCCCGGTTTTGGCGACCGCAGAAAAGCTATCCTGCAAGACATCGCTGTCCTGACTGGCGGCCAGCTCATCAGCGAAGAACTCGGACAGAAACTCGAAAGCACAACTATTGATATGCTAGGCAAAGCTAAGAAAGTTGTAGTGAAAAAAGAAGAAACTACCATTATCGAAGGCGCCGGCAATAAGAAAGAAATCGAAGAAAGAGCTGCGCAAATCAAACGTCAAATTGAAGAAAGCACCTCTGACTACGATAAGGAAAAACTGCAAGAGCGCCTAGCTAAACTGGTTGGCGGTGTTGGCGTTATCCGCGTAGGCGCTGCTACCGAAGTGGAAATGAAAGAGAAAAAAGACCGCGTAGAAGATGCCCAACACGCAACTGCAGCAGCGGTTGCCGAAGGCATCCTGCCTGGCGGCGGCACAGCCTTCGTCCGCTGCATCCCTGTAGTTGAGAAGCTCGCAGAAACCCTGGAAGGCGACGAAAAAACAGGCGCTAAAATCATTGCCCGCATCTTAAGCGCTCCGCTCCGCCAGATCGCTGAAAACGCCGGCAAAGAAGGTTCCATCATCCTGCAAGAAGTGGAAAAGCAGAGCGACAAGAACTTCGGTTATGACGCCCTGAACGACCAGTTTGTCGACATGCTCAAGCTCGGCATTCTGGACCCTACAAAAGTGGCACGCTGCGCCTTAGAAAACGCAGCTTCAATCGCCTCCCTATTGCTGACAACAGAGGCAATTGTTGCAGACCTGCCAGAAGAAAAAGCTGCGCCGGCCATGAATCCAGCAATGGACTATTAAACTAAAGCGTTAGTTTTTTAGCATTAAAGGCTGCTCTTACCCATAAGAGCAGCCTTTTTTTATTCCGCACCCTCAAACAACACCCAACAAAAACCCACCCAAACACCTACCTAAAAGCGCTTTTCAGAATATTTCATTTTTTCTCACAAATAATTTGCAGAAAAAAAGGCTGATACACTAATATAAAGCTTCTCTCTTCCGGATTAGCTCAGCGGTAGAGCAGTGGACTGTTAATCCATTGGTCGTAGGTTCGAATCCTACATCCGGAGATTCGCTGGTTGATGTGACATTGCACATAGGGTCAAAAACGGCTCTCGCAATGTCACTAACAGCTTTTTCCCATCTAATTTCAAGTTCGAAAAGACAAAATTCAACAATTGCTGTTTTTCAGGCATCTTCGAACTTTCGAAGAGTTCCTTAGCTCGCTTTGCTAGATCTAACACTGTTTTTGCCGTAATAAGACAAGTTTCATCCGCGTTGACGTGCGCCGCCATCGCTGCAGTGATCTCTCGCTGTCGCTTCTTATATTCTTCAAGTTTGAAATGATACGTATCAGAGTCGATTGCCCCATCTAAGTGCATATCAATAAGCTTAGACAATCGATTTTGTATGGCATCAAGCTCTTTTCTTAATGCTTCTTGCGAATGCTTAAAGAATTCTTGCTCATGGGCATAGGATTGCTTTAAATATCCCACGATCTCTTCAATCACAGCATCAGGCAATTGGATTTTATCGAAATAATAGATGAGTGGCTTAAGAATATCTTGTTCCTCGACCAAAATCTTTTTACAGATTTTCTTCGAGTTGTTGCAAGAGTAATAAGTATATTTTTGCTTTTTAGTGTAACCACTCACGGTGCAACCACATTTCTCACATGCGATTAATCCCCGAAAAAGCATCGGCTTACTCGCATAATGAACGGGAGCTTTGTTATGTCCTTCCATGACCTCCTGTGCTTTGTCAAACAAATGCTCTGATATCAGAGGAGGATATTTGTGAGGATAAAACTCCCCTTTTACTCTCATTATGCCAAAATAAAAGGGGTTTTTTAATGTGATTTCGACTCGGCTTGCTCCAATAGGATTACCACAGGCGTTTTTCAATCCGAGTTTATCCATTTCATCAGCAATAGTTTGAAACGATTGATTACCGGCAGCATAAAGTTCAAACATCCGAACAACAAATGGTGCATTGTCGGAGTCAACCACTATAGTCTTTTTACCTGTTGGCAGTGTGATATTCTTGTAACCAAAAGGAGCTTTTGTGATCCATTCCCCATTTTTTACACTCTGCTCTTTACTCCTTTTAACATTATCACTTAGCTGGCGTACGTAGCTCGACGCAAATAGAACGCCAATATCCCATTGTAGAAGCTGAGCACTATTCGAGTCTTTATTAACGATCAATCCCTCGCGAAGAAAATGCAATTCAAGTTTGCCAATTTTTCTCATTTCATCAAGCAAAGGCGTTTCTCTGAAACTTCTTTGAAGCCTATCAACTGTATCTGTGATTAGAGCTAGAGGTTGTTTGGATTTTTTAATAAAAGCTAAAATCTGATCGAATTGCTTACGTGTTTCTTTTGTTGAGGATTCTGTAATTTGATAGGTTTCTTCTACCTGCAAGTCTCTTTTCAAGGCATATTCAGTCAATCTTCTTACTTGTGATGGTATCGATTGCCCCTCTTCTTGCTCTTTACTGGATACTCTAGCGAGAATAAGTGCTTTCATTTTGAAATTTCCAAGACGGGTGCAATTTTGTTGAGGAGCTGTTCAAGGTCTTCTTTTTTATATAAACGATAACTATTCTGAGGATTGCGATAGACCTTGATTTTATCCTCCTTTTCCCAGTTGCGCAGAGTATTCGGTGTGACACCAAGAAATTCAGCCGCTTCTTTGATCCGCATATATTCATCAAACCTTTTCACGGTGACTCTCCTAAAAGAAAAATTGATTAATTACAGGAACCGCTGCATTCCACAACGTTTGAACTGAAACTACAGCCCCGGCAAGCTCACCTAACTCTTTCATAGCAGCCTTGATGAGTGATGGCTTCCTATTCTCTTTGGCGGAACGAGCCTGTTCCGTTAACGTACTGAGCCATTCCACAACGGCATCTTTTTGTGCTTCACTTGCCTCGTTTGCATTTAAAATAGCTTCTGAAAGATCGCGAATGACTTTTAGAAATTCCTTATATTGAGGTTGTTTGTTCAAAAGGGTTAGGGTGGCATCGATGCTTTGAAGATTCCCTTTTATAGTTCCTGTATTAATTACTCCGACAGCGCTTTCCTTGATTGTGATGTTGTTAAGCACAAGACCTCCGATTTTTGTTAAGTATTTGGGTGGAGGCGGTGCATATCTAGGCATTGTTCCTATTGGAAGACCGGAGCACCACTCCATTTCGGCAGAAATATGATTCATTGCACGAGCATTTTGCTCTTGCATATTAGAAATTTTATCTTGAAATAGCGACCAACACTGTAAACAAACAGGATGGGAATAACCTTGCCACGTGGCAATAGCAAAAAAAGCACCGGAACATTGGGAGCATTTTTCAGGAATTTTATTATCAGTATCTGCAGTCATGATGCCTCTCATATTTCATAAATCGATTTTTAACTGATCCACGGCAACATTACCAAACATTACAAATTTATTCAATACCAAATCGGACTAAATCCAAGAAAACTATCTCTTTGAAACATTGACAACCCGACAAAGGTTTTAGCATGCATAATAAACAATCTTTTGAGAAAATTAAGACAACTTAACTTAGAGCTTTTGCATGCCTGAAAATACAGGAAAAATACAGGAGGGTAACCGATTTAAAAAAGGGCAATCGGGAAATCCAAGAGGGAAACCGAAGGGTTCTCGAAATAAATCCTCCTTGGCTGCAGAAGCTTTGCTGGAAGGTTCTCTAGAGAAAATATGTCGTAGAATAGAAGAAGAAGCTCTAGATGGTAACATGCATGCTGCAAAAATGATTTTAGAAAGGTTTTTGCCTCCACGTAAAGATCGATTGATTAGAATCGATCTACCTGAGATTAAAAATTATACGGATGTATTATCCGCTTCAAATTTCGTCTTATTAGCGGTTTGCAAAGGGGAAATCTCGCCATCTGAAGGCGAAGCCCTTTCAAGAGCAATCACCCTGCATGCACAAATTCTTGAGGCAAGCGAACTTGAGCAGCGAGTGCAAACTATTGAATCAAAGATGAAGACTTCATGATGAAATCCTCCCTTAAAAAGCGCATAAAAATCCTAGAGAAAGTTCTTCTCTGCAATTCGAAAAGAAGTAGATACGCCAAAGTAGTTTATGATGGATCGTCAGGGTTTGATCCATCCAAACTTGAGGTAGATGCAGATGTCGTCCTCTGCATCCCCGATAATGGCAGAAGATGCTTTGAAGAAATTGATTTCTCTAATTGCCCCTATAAAATATTTTATGGATGATTGCCTTTCCGATTTTCTTATCCCCTATAAGAATCAGAAATCGGAAATTAATCAACCAAACCAGCTTTCCGCGCCTTTTTCATTCTGGTCTCCACCTTTGATTTGGTTAAGCCGGTTTTTGCGCACATCTGTTCGATTGTCAAACCCTCTAGCATAAACTGAGAAATTTCTACGACTTCAGCATCAATATCTAAATCTGTCACACTCCAGTCCCATGACTGATTCTCTGCCTCTGATAGCTTTGCCTGAAATGGAGAAGCTTCCTTACCCGTAAATTCCCGGGCTTTTTCATAATGAACCTGAAAGCAAGCTCCCTCTTCAGGATTATAATTATTAGGATGCCTTAAACAAATGACGCTATCTAAAATATCTTCCTTTTTGCTTGTTCCCCGCTGTTGACCTCCCTTACCCGCGTGATGAACAAACAACACCGATTTCTTCTCTTTTCTCAATTTTAAAACCCATTCTTGAGCAGGAGCCCAGCTAGCTGCATCATTTTCTACGCCTGTCCGAAACAAGGTGGAAACATTATCTATGATGACTAAATCTGCATCCACGATAGCGTTTTCAATAGAATTCCTATCTTCAGGCAAAGACAAATTGGGCATAGCTCCCTCTTGAAGATCCGGAGTAATGAGCCTTAAAAAACCTTCTGGGGGAGGCTGACATGTCTTTGAATTGACGATTTTTCTAAATCTTTCCTGCATCGTTACGGCTGGCATCTCACCATCAATATAAACGACCTTTCTTGGAATAGGGGCTGACCATTTCAAAAATGAAGTTCCTGTAGCCACAGCATAGGCAATCCCCATGGCGACATGCGTTTTACCGACACCTCGTTTGGCATAAAGAAGAGCAAGACCTTGGGTTGGAAGAAACGGAGAAAGCATCTTCTCTCTAGGAGGAAGCGTTAGATTTAAAAAATCATCTAATGAAATTAATCTAATCCGATTAATTTTTGAATGCTGCTTGTCTGCATGAAAAGGAGTGCCTTCAACAAGTTCCAAAAGATTTTCGATGGTATTTCCACAATCTAGCCAATCAGAGATATCTTTCCCATGTGACTCTGAAAATTCGATGCCCGGCAATTCAATTACTTTTAGACTTCTAACTTTTCCGCTCAGTCTTTTAATCAGAAGATCTCTTCTCTTAAGGCCGGTGGTGTCATTGTCGTATAAGAGAATGATATCTGCACCGGTCAGCAATTTTGTGTATTCGTCATCCCAAAATAACGCCTCTGAAGATGTTGTTGCCACACATGACCCTTTAATAAGTCGATCGGCATCTTTTTCACCCTCAACTAAAAAAACCATTTTTCTATCAAAAAGGCCCTGAATCAATTCCGGCAATCGATATAAAACCTTCTTACACCCTTTAAGACTTTTAATAACTTCGCCGTTTTCAGTTTTTCTTTCCCAGAAGAAACTCTTCAGTTTTCCATTAAACCCTGGCTCCAACCGTACCTTCGCATAAAGCAGCTTCCCTGATTCATCGTGATAGGGATATTCAGTTCGTCTGAACTGAAGCTTGGATTCATTTTGAAAAAGGTCTTTAACCTTCAATTCTAAAGAGGCACAAATATCATCAGCAGAACAGCCTGCAAAACAATGAAATAAAATTTTGCCGTCGTTCCCACAAGAAATTGACAAGCTGGGGTTGCTGTCATCGTGAGCAGGGCATCTTGCTGAATAGTTAGAACCTCGTTTTAATGGCTGGAAACCCGTTTTATTGGCAACCAACTCTAAAAAATTTTCCATATACATTTTTACTACTTCCTTTGTTAATAATTTTATAGATATCGATTGGCCTGCTCAAAAATTACGTTTTCAAATTTTTGACTACATTCTTTGGTGATGGGATGAAAAATTGTCAGTTCCCTGTCTCCGATCTTTCTGCTGGGATAGGTCAGTCGAAACCCATTGTCATTTAATTTTTTAAATATCCCTATGGAGCCTAGAAAAAGGCCTTCTTCAAAAAATAAATGAGCAAATCCAATCAGGCCGTTATTTGGTTTTACAGGCAGAATTTCTACTCTCTCTATCTTCATTTACCTCTCCCTTTTGTTCTTTTTTTCGTCGGTCAATTTTGTATAACAACGAAAAGAACTCACCTACCGGGTTGCGGCAAGCATCCAGCTTTTTTGCGAGCTGCTTTTTATCGGAATGATGAGTCGATTTTCGTTTCATGTCTTCATCATGAGGTTCCTCGACCAAAAAGGCCCGATCCCAGAAATAAAAAGTAAATTTCCGGAAAAAACCGAAATTTTCCGAAATCCCTCTCAGACGATGAAGTGCTTTTTACTGGAAAAAAGAAATCTAAACTGTTATCCTTTTTTAAGGTTTTGTAAGGTTGTAGCAACATGAATTCGTCAATAGTAGAAAAGCCATATCTTAAGCGTTTAGAAAGCGGATTTACCGTCTTGGAATTGCTTTACGAGCAGCTTTTAACCATAAAAAGCAACAAAGATTTTTTTAGGATTATATCAGATAACGTTCTACCCTTGATTCAAAAGTCTCCTCAAATCAAGCACCTGTATGAACAATGGACGAACGAAAACGAAGCTTTTGAACAAAAGAGGCTATCTGCAAAAGGGAAGACATTTAGAGTTTTGAAAGAAACTTTTGACAAGTTAAGCACTCAACTCACAAAAACGAACTACTCTGATAATCAGGAAATTGTGAACCGAATCAATATCATCGAAAGCTTTGTTTCAATGGAGCCTTCCTTTAGAAATTTCCGTTATTTTCAGAATTTTTCGAGTCAACTGAAGATATTATTGCATCATATTTTGGAATTAGATGACCAATTTGAAATTAAATCGTTTGCGAAAGTTGAAAAAATAGAACTAATTCCATCTCAAAAGCCAATCGGTCATGTAAAAGACTATATCATCCTCGAATATGTCTTTGATTCGGAGATTCAAGAGTTGACTGATTTGGAACAAATGATCAGTTGGAAAGATCCTGTGAAACCATGGGTGGCATTTAGTAAATTGCTAAAAGCTGAAAGGGCATGGAACAGCAAAAGGAAAGATTTTGAAAATAACAACTTGGTTGAAGAATTTGTCGAGTGGAAAGACATGGAAAGCCTTAAGAATTGCGCAACACCAGAAAAGGCTCTATTTTTCACTCGAGAAAGATATCTAGATTACATTCAAAACCTGTTTAATGAAATAATGGTCCATCACGAATGCACTTCACTGCCTTTAAATACAATTGCACAAAAGGAAGAGAACAATCCCCCTATCCAAGGAGTATCACTCAATTACGAGCATGATGAACTTTTCATTAAAATTGTGGGACCCAATAACGAATACATCGAAAAAATTAACATTCACAAATTCAGTGAAACATCTTCACCCAAGGATATGTTTAAAAGCTTGTGCGCAAGAAGCCCTGGTGAAATTTGTGATTGTGAGCCTGGCGGAGGAACTGTTGCTAAACATCTCGATGATGTTAAGTTTCCCAGCATTTTTCGTGCTTTATTTATTCATCGAATTTCTACCTACAAAGCGACTTTAAAAGCTAATCCGATAGTTGTAAGCGGGATATCCAAAAACGAAGCTGAACTACTGTTTCAGGAAGTCGATCGATTACGAAACAAAAATCAAAAAGCATCCAAGAAAAAAAACAAACCAAAAAGGACCTCAAAATGAGCAGTATGGCACAAACGACAATCGCTAATTTCATTTGGGGAATCGCCGATGATGTTCTTAGGGATATTTATGTTCGAGGTAAATATCGCGATGTCATTCTACCTATGACTGTCATTAGACGCTTAGATGCGCTCTTGGAACCAACCAAAGAAGCTGTTCTCAAAATGAAACAGCAGCTAGATGCTGCAAGCATTGCTAACCAAACAGCTCCCTTATGTCAAGCTTCGGGGCAAGCATTCTACAACACATCACCTTTTACTCTCAGAGATTTGAAAGCTCGTGCCAAGTCACAACAATTAAAAGCAGATTTTGAAGCCTATTTGGATGGTTTTTCAACCAATGTTCAAGAGATTCTCGATAAATTTAAATTTCGAAATCAAATCCCCCACATGGTCGAAAACGATATTTTGGGAAACGTCATTGAAAAATTCCTGGATACATCTATCAATTTAAGTTCAAAACCAATCCTAGATGTAAACGGAAATGAAAAACTACCCGCTTTAGACAATCATGCAATGGGAACAGTTTTCGAGGAGCTTATTCGTCGTTTCAATGAAGAAAATAACGAAGAGGCCGGCGAACACTTTACACCACGAGATGTTGTCAAACTCATGGCCGATCTTATTTTTCTTCCTATTGCAGATCAAATTCAGTCAGGAACCTATCTTGTCTATGATGGAGCCTGTGGAACCGGTGGCATGTTGACGGTAGCAGAAGAAAGGCTACAGAAACTAGCGAAAGCTCACCGCAAAGAAGTGTCAACACACCTCTATGGTCAAGAATGCCAGCCCGAAACCTATGCCATCTGTAAAGCTGACCTCCTTCTAAAAGGTGAGGGAGAAGAAGCGATGAATATCAAATTCGGTTCAACCCTCTCAGCAGACGCTTTTCCCTCGCAAGAGTTCGACTTCATGCTGTCTAATCCTCCCTATGGCAAGAGCTGGAAGACCGACCTTGAACGGATGGGCGGCAAAGGCGACCTAAAAGACGCACGATTTGTGGTTCAACATGGCAATGATCCGGAATTCTCCATGATCACCCGTTCAAGTGATGGACAGTTGATGTTCCTTGTCAATAAACTCATGAAGATGAAAAACGATACGCCCCTTGGAAGCCGCATAGCTCAAGTACACAATGGTTCCTCTCTCTTCACGGGAGATGCTGGGCAAGGTGAGAGCAATATCCGCCGATGGATTATCGAAAATGACTGGCTGGAAGCTATCATCGCCCTCCCTGAAAATATGTTCTATAACACCGGCATCGCCACCTACATTTGGGTGTTAACAAACCGAAAGCCATTTCATAAGAAAGGCAAAGTACAGCTCATCGACGCTAGCAACTGGTCTGTACCACTTCGAAGAAATCTTGGCAAAAAAAACTGCGAATTATCGGATGAACACATGAAGATGATTTGCGATCTTTTGATCGATTTTCGCGAAACCGAACAGTCCAAGATCTTTCAAAATGAAGCCTTCGGGTATTCCAAGATCACCGTCGAACGGCCGCTCAGGCTAAAAGTCGACCTATCAACAGATAACCTCTCCAAGTTTTATAGAACGTGTGGCAGGGAGGGAGAATCTGACTTAGCAGAGTTTATATCGGATTTCGTTAAAGAGAAGAGCGCAACCTATTTCAGTAACTATAATGAATTTATTGAGCTAGTTGAAGAGCGTGCCGACAAGGTTCAACTTAAATTGACCAAAAAGCGAAAGGACTTAATTCGAAACGAGCTGGCCACTATCGACGAAAACGCCGAGCCAGTAATCAAAAAAGTGCATAAACCTGGTAAAGTGACCCCCAATCCGCTTGAAGGGTTATATGAACTCATCGTGGATGGGAAGAAATACGTTGTTGAATATGAGGCTGATTCCAATCTACGTGATACAGAGCAAGTTCCTCTAATTGAGCAAGGCGGCATCGAAGCGTTCTTCAAACGCGAAGTTCTACCTTACACGGCTGATGCCTGGGTAGACAGTTCTAAAAATCAAATTGGCTATGAGATCTCTTTTACGAAGCACTTCTACAAGCCAATCAAGATGAGGAGCCTGGAAGAAATTCAAGCCGATATCTTATCTCTAGATGTTGAAACAGAAGGATTATTATTTAACATAATTGGAAAGGTGAGCTAATGAAAAATTCTCCTTACCAAGACTACAAAAATGTTGATACGGATTGGATGAAAACAATCCCAAGTCATTGGGAAATGAAGCCCTTAAGAGCACTTCTTAAAGAAAGGAAAGAAAAGAATGATCCAATTAAAACCACTCAAATTCTATCTCTTTCAATTGCACGTGGAGTAACATTGTATTCAGATAAAGGTCGTGGTGGAAACAAGGCTAAAAATGATCTTTCGGCCTATAAGATTGCTCATCCAAACGACATTGTGCTCAACAGTATGAATGTAATAGTTGGCGCTGTGGGCTTATCAAGATTTAAAGGTGCTATAAGCCCTGTTTATTATGCTCTTTTTTCGAGATGTGAAGACGTTAACATTCACTACTATGAAAAAATTTTTAGCAATCACATCTTCCAAAGGAACCTATCTATCTATGGAAAAGGAATATTAATAAAAAAAAGCGATGCAGGCAAGTTGAACACTATTCGAATGAAAATTTCTATGTCTGATTTAAAAAAAGTTGCACTTCCATATCCTCCTTTATCTGAACAAAAGCAAATCGTCCGTTTCTTGGAATATAAATGCGCCCAAATAAACAAATTCATACAAAAGAAGAAACGTCTCATCGAACAGCTTAAGGAACAAAAGCAGGTCATAATCAATCAAGTTGTCACTCGCGGGCTCGACCCAAATGTTAGGCTCAAACCAAGTGGTATCGAGTGGCTTGGCGACATTCCAGAGCATTGGGAAGCCTTTCCCATAAAACGCTTATTTTCTTTAATAAAATACGGAACATCGGAAAGTGCTGGTGATAAAGGAAAGTACAAGATACTTACTATGGGTCACATCCAAGATGGAAAAATAGTCGCTAAAAATTGTGGTCTTTTAAAAGACCTTGAAGATGAATTATTGCTTCGATACAACGACCTGTTATTCAATCGTACTAACAGTAAAGAACTAGTTGGGAAAGTCGGGATTTTCAAGGAGCATACAGGTGACTATTCTTTTGCATCTTATCTAGTTTTACTAAGGGTTAATGGTAAATCGCTGCCCGACTATATTAATTACCTACTTAACAGCTCTTTGTTTATTACTTACGTGAGAAGACACTCTATTCCCAGCTTAAATCAATCAAACTTAAATCCAACACGTTACAGTCGTTTTCCGGTTCCTCTCCCACCACTTGAGGAACAAAACCGCATTTTAGAACACATTGAAACATCATGCTCCAATATAAACCTACTTATAAGCAGCTCCCAACAACAAATTGACCTCATTCAAGAATACCGCACCCGCCTTATTTCAGATGTAATGACAGGACAAATTGACGTTCGTGATATCGAAATTAGCGATATTATCGAGGGGGAACTCATTGAAGAAACCATTGAGGAGGAACAAGAAGAGGAATCTTTAGAACTTGTAGGAGCCGGCAATGACGACTGATACGAGCGAAAAGGGTCTCGAAGACATCATATTCAACTACTTGACCCAGCAGGGCGGATACGAGGCCGGCAACAATCAAGATTTCGACCGCGAACATGCTATTGATCTGGAGAAGCTATCTTACTTTATCCGCACTACTCAACCGAAAGTATATGAAGAACTGGGTCTTCTTGAAGAAGGATCGCGAAAAACGCAATTTTTGAATCGTTTACAGGGAGAAATTGCAAAGCGTGGGGTTGTTGATGTTTTAAGAAATGGAATCAAACATCAATCTCATTCTATCGACCTCTATTACGTTACGCCCACTCAAGGCAACGTGAAGGCAAACGAGCTATATCAAGCCAATATTTTTAGCGTAACACGTCAGCTTCGTTATAGCCGCGCTGAGACGATGCACGCCTTGGATCTTGCTATCTTCATCAACGGGTTGCCGGTGATGACCTTTGAACTTAAAAATAAGCTTACCAAGCAAACGGTCAGTGATGCAGTCCAACAATATTGCAAAGACCGCGACCCACGTGAACTTCTCTTCCAATTTGGACGATGTGCTGTTCACTTTGCGGTTGATGACACGCAAGTCCAGATGTGTACCCATCTTAAAGGCAAAGCTTCATGGTTCCTCCCCTTCAATAAGGGCTATAACGCTGGTGCCGGCAACCCTCCGAATCCGGTAGGCATTGCAACAGACTACCTTTGGAAAGAAATTTTATCCAAAACATCTCTCTCTAACATCATTGAAAATTATACCCAGATCATCGAAGAAAAAGACGATAAAGGTCGTAAGAAACAGAAACAACTCTTTCCGAGATATCACCAACTTGATGTGGTAAGAAAGTTGCTGGCCGATGCTCCGAAATCTGGGGTAGGAAAACGCTACCTTATTCAGCATTCTGCCGGAAGCGGAAAAAGCAACTCCATTGCATGGCTAGCACATCAACTCATCGAATTAACCCAGGGAGGACAAGCCCTCTTTGATAGCGTTGTTGTTGTTACCGATAGAAGAGTGCTTGACAAGCAAATTCGCGATACGATCAAACATTTCGCGCAGGTATCAGCCACGGTCGGGCATGCCGAGCGATCCGGAGACCTCCGCAAATTCTTGAAAGGTGGCAAGAAAATCATCATTACGACGGTTCAGAAATTTCCCTTCATCTTAAAAGAAATCGGCGATGATCATCGAAAATCCCATTTTGCCATCATCATCGATGAGGCGCACTCAAGCCAAGGAGGAAGAACGGCTGCCAAAATGAATATGGCTCTTTCTACAACTGACTCCGAATCCGATGAAGAAGAAACTGTTGAAGATCAGATCAACAAAATCATGGAGAGCAAAAAGATGCTCCCCAATGCAAGCTATTTTGCCTTTACCGCTACACCAAAAAATAAAACTCTTGAGATCTTTGGAGAGCCTTTTAAAGAAGGAGATGTAACAAAATTTCGTCCCTTCCATTCCTATACAATGAAACAGGCGATCGAGGAAGGTTTCATTCTTGATGTTCTTAAGAATTACACGCCAGTTGAAAGTTATTACCTTCTCGCTAAAAAACTTGAGGGAGACCCTCTCTATGACTCCAAGAAAGCTCAAAAGAAGCTTCGCAAGTATGTGGAATCGCACAGTCATGCCATTCGCGAAAAAGCCGAAATTATGGTCGATCATTTCCACGAGCAGGTTATTGGCCAGCGAAAAATGAATGGACAAGCGCGCGCGATGGTAGCCACTGGGACAATCGAAAGAGCGATTCAATATTACTTTGCTTTCAAAGACTATTTAAAAGACATCAAAAGTCCTTATCAACCTATCGTTGCCTTTTCAGGTGAACACGAGTATCCGAAAGGTGGGAAGAAAGTATCCGAAGCGACTCTTAATCAGTTCCCATGCAAGGATATCACGGACAAGATCCAAGAAGATCCCTATCGATTCCTTATCGTTGCAGACAAGTTTCAAACCGGCTATGACGAACCACTTCTTCATACAATGTATGTGGATAAAAAATTGTCTGGGATTAAAGCCGTTCAAACGCTCTCTCGTCTCAATCGAGCCCATCCATCTAAATATGACACCTTCGTGCTCGACTTCAGTAACGATTCAGACATCATTAAAGAATCCTTTGCTGACTTCTATAGAACAACCTTGCTGAGTGAAGAGACCGATCCCAATAAGCTGCATGATCTCCAAGGGGACTTAAACAGAGCGCAAGTATATTCACAAGACCAAATTGACGATTTAGTAACCAAATATATTTCAGGTGCTAACCGTGACAAACTTGATCCCATCCTAGATCAATGCGTTGCAATTTATCAATCAGAACTAGATGAAGACAACCAAGTTGACTTCAAGAGCAAGGCTAAAGCCTTCGTACGTACTTACGGTTTCCTCTCCTCGATTTTGCCTTATTCCAATACCTCATGGGAGAAGCTTGCCATCTTTTTAAACTTTTTGCTCCCAAAGCTTCCTGCACCTAAAGAAGAAGATCTTTCAAGAGGCATTTTGGATGCTATTGATATGGATAGCTATCGCGTCGAAGTTAAATCTGCTCTTAAAATTATCCTTCCTGATAAAAATGCCGAAATTGAGCCTGTGCCGACTCGCGCCGGTGGAAGAAAAGCGGAGGCAGAGCTAGATCACTTAAGCAACATCCTCAAAACTTTTAATGATCTTTTCGGAAGCATCGAATGGAAAGATGGAGATAAAATCCGCAAAATCATCGCGGAAGAGCTGCCCGCCAAGGTTAGTGCAGATCCGGCCTACCAAAATGCGATGAAGAACAACGATAAACAAAACGCCCGGATCGAGCATGACAAGGCGCTCCAACGTGTCATGGTAGACCTCTTATCTGATCACACCGAGCTATTCAAGCAATTCAGCGACAACCCCTCCTTCAAGAAATGGCTCTCCGACACCAACTTTGGGGCGACTTACAACAAAGAGGAAATTCAAAGTGGAAAGCGAGCAAATAGATCTATTTAATTATCTAATTGATATGAAAAATTTCATTTATAAAATTTACCCTTCGTTATCACCTTATATAGAGATTGCATTTACAGCCAGTATTGGTTATTACTTTTTTCTAAAGCAGTTTTTAAGAGAAAAAAGATCCGAACGACAAAGTCATATACAACTTCAAAAAGACCAATTACACAAAGAAATATTTGATCAAATATCTTCCAAAATAGATGGTTCATATCTAGCTTTAGGTGATGTAAAAAAATATTGCTTACTTCTCAAAGTTGAAGACCCCACAAACCCGCATCAATTTGAAAGATTTTTTCAGTCCTTTGAAGATAAATATTTTGAATTACATGAAGTAATTCACTCCTTACTTTTATCACTTGAAAAATATGATTTTGTTATTGACCCTGAACAAAATGAAGCCCACGCAACCCTCGAACTACAAAAAGAGCTTTCTTCAGTATGCTCTGAGATTAGAAAATTGCGTTATGAATTACCAATGCCTAAATCAATGAGAAATAGTGATGAAGTTATACATAAAAAAATAAATGACAAACTAACAGACCTATCAAACACATGCTCTAAAATTAATTTGCAACTTCAAAAATTAGCCAATAAATCGAAGGAGCTCATAAAAAACATTTTAAAATCACTAGATGAACAAACTAACTAGATAGCCTACCCGCACCTGCCTAAATCGTCCAGATCTCTTCTGGTATTTTTTTAAAGAAGCAGATCAGTAACCGTTTCGGCATTCGAATCTTTGATCTGCAAAGACGGAAGACATGAAAGCTTTCTAACTGCATCTCTGCTTCATTTCAACTCCCCATTTCGTCTGGCACATGTAACCGGGAAATAAACCCATCTTGGCAAGGAATTAAGGAGCTGATTTTTGCAGGCGGCTCTCAAGCCAATTGTCAGGTAACAGCTCGTAGAGCTTTTGGTTGCTGTGAAACATGATCCTGTGCATGATGTCCTCTAAGTACTCACGAGGATTGATACCCATACCG
>JAEYWL010000008.1 GCA_023428915.1 Verrucomicrobiota bacterium | reverse complement strand
ACCCATGGCAGAGCCCAAAAACGGCCCTGTGCAGGGAGTAGCTACAGTTGTAGCCAACACGCCGCTAAAAAAAGATCCCCAATTTGAACTCGATTGCGCCGGGGTTGCGGCCTGCTTTTGACCGGCCCAAGAGGCAAATAGCGTACCTACTTCGAAAATGCCGAACAGGCTTAAGCCGAAAAGAAAAATAACCGTTGCCAAAATGGCTACGAATAGAGGTTCTTGCAGCTGAAATCCCCAGCCTACCGCATGCCCATAAGTTTGCAGTAGAATTAAAGCGATTGCCAATACCCAGAACGATACAAGCACCCCTAGTGAAAAAAGCATGCCGTGTTTTAGCGTTACCGAACGCTTTTCCCCCGACATTTTGACAAAGCTCATGATCTTAAATGAGATGACAGGCAATACGCAAGGCATCAGATTAAGGATCATGCCGCCGATGAAGGCCAAAACAATAGCCAAAGCCAGTCCGCCTTCGAAATTGTTTTTAGCGACATTTCCATGCTTGACCTGCGCCAGCAATTCTTCGGCCTGGGTTGGCTTGCGGTCTGGCTGCGGCTGAGACACATCTGCCATAGCAACTGTCATATTGCTCATAAAAGGGGCTAACGGCAGAGAAATATCGGCAGCAAATAGCACTTTTTGATCGCTTCCGTTTTTAGCGACCAGCACCCCTTCTACTACATTTTCAGGATGAACTTTTTCTGAAAGAGGAATTTCCAGGGCAATGGTGCCTGGCTTGAGTTCTTCCCAGCTTAATTTTTCCTCATCCACAACATCTTGACTGCTTGGGGCAAAATAGAGCGATGCCGTTTTTAAACTTTGCGGAATACCGGCCAGGGTGATTTTTAGATGGTGATTATCAACCGCTGCATTTTCTTGCGTGAATTCAGCTGCAGGGATTTTGCTGCGCGCCTTTTTAAATTCGCTCTCTTGAGCTTGGTCGGCAATTGCCTGGCCGCTGACAGAGAGGGAAAGGTCTAGTTCTTGCTCGCCCGGCAAGCAGTTAGAGTCTGAACAGGCCAGCCATTTAAGTTTGAGATGAATAGGCAGGCGGTCGCCTTGTTTAAGCGAATTGGGCTGTACTTTTACCAATAATTGCACTTGGCCGCTATAGCCGTAACCTGTCCCAAGGGGAGTTTCTAGTTGTTCAGGAGCAGGCCATAGAATCTTAGCCACTTCAACACCAGCAGGGAGATCCCAGTTAAATGAAATCGGCATCCCAATAGGCCCTGGATTTTTCCAGTAGGCATGCCAGCCATCTTCCATGGAAAGCTTTATTGCTAGCCAAAAAGGTTTATCGGGTTGTATGCTTTTGTCTTCGGAGAATAGTTCTGCTTTGACTGGATTTTCTATTGTTTGATTAAAAACTATTTCCTCCTCGCCGAGATCATTGGCAAAGGAAGGAAGAGGTGAAGCGAAAGAGAAAAATAAACAGGCCAATAATAGCCAGGAGAATCTCGAGAAAATGCCTGTTTTGTGATCCGTCATTATACCACCTTTATTTGCGGGCGTTAATCGCGCCCGTTTATTTATATAAGAATAGACATTCCAGGGGTCTATTTATCTTCTCCTTGAAAAATTGGTCCTTTGAGACTAGGTATTTTAAAGATTTTGCAAAGGAACTATATGATAGTAAACAAATTCCTATTAATAAGCAACCCATTTTTTAATGCTTATTTAGAAACCGATCTTTTAGGAAAACTAATTTTTATTGGTTTAGTATCACTTTCTATTATTAGTTGGGCTTTAATTATCTATAAAAGCCTCTTAACTTTTCAGGCCAAAAAAGCTTCTCAACAATTCCAAGTTTTTTTTCAAAACTACCGCTCAAATCCATTGACCGTAGACCCGTCGCATTATAAAAAGAGCAATCCTTATTTAGAAATTTACCAGGTCCTTAAACGGCAGACAGTAGAGATCCTGAACAAAAATCGCCGTTTTGGCCAAAAAGAGGGGGCCACCGAAAAACCTTTTCTCTCAATAACTGATATCGAGCTTGTAGAAGGGCATCTTATTTCGGCTATTTCGCTGCAAACCAAGAATTTGGAAAAACATTTATACATTCTCTCTACAGTCGTTACCCTTGCGCCTTTTTTAGGCCTTTTAGGGACTGTTTGGGGGATTTTAGTTACATTTTCAAACTTGCAAATGAATGCAGGCGGCAACACTCAGCAACTGGTGCTAAGCGGCCTGTCTTTGGCACTAGCCACAACCGTGTTAGGATTATTGGATGCCATCCCGGCCTTGATCGGATATAACTACTTAAAACATAGCATTAAGGATTTTCAAACCGACATGGAATCTTTTTCCAATGAAGCCCTATCCTCAATTGAAATCCAATACCGGCAAGTTGATGTGAAGTAATGGTACGTACCAACAGAAAATCTCTTCAATGGCAGTATGAAGAGCCGGCAATTAATTTAACTGCGCTCATCGATGTCGTATTTGTCGTCTTGATTATGTTCATTATTATTGCGCCTTTGCTTGAAATGGACCAGGTGGAACTGGCTTCCCACCCATCTACAGAGCTTTCCGGGGGTGTCCAAGAAAATAGCCCTATTTCAATACGCGTGCTTGCCGACAATACCGTACAGTTAAATAAAAAAACAGTGGCCTTAGGCAACTTAACCGCGCTGTTAAAGGAAGCTAAACAAAAGTTTCCCAATGCAAAACCGCAACTGTTGCATGATAAAAAAGCACAGTTTGGGACTTACCAGGAAATTAAAAATAGCGCTGAAGCTGCTGGCTTTCGACAGCTGGATATCATTTTACAACCCGGATAAATGAAGACTCTTTCACTATTCCGCATATTTTGCCTCGTCGCCGGCGCCCATATGCTGCTTATCCTTTTCAGCATTTTTTGGGCTGCTTCTCCGCCTGTCAAAATGCCATCCCAAAAAATCGCGGTACAGACAATAACCCTGCAACCAAGAGAAATTCAGATACCCGCCAAACCTGCAAAACCAGCAGTTGCTGCAATTGAAGAAAAAAAAGAAGCCAAAGTTTCTCCTAAGGAAACGCCCACACGGCAAATAGCCTCTTCTTCTGAAGACAAGGTAAAAACAGTGGAAGCGCATAAACCAGCTGGCCAATCAGCCCCCCCGCCCCCGCTAAACCTGCAGCGCAGCAGGCGAATCCCTCAAAAAAAACGGCTGCGCCTAAAAAAAAGGCAAGGGTTGTTGCTGAACAAGAGCCTGTGAAAACCAAGACGGCAACTTCTGAAACTACCGAAAAGCAAAAGAAGCAACAAGAACTGTTAGCTAAGGCTAAAGAAAGCATTGCAAAAATAGACCTTAAAAAGGAAAAATTGAAGTCTAATGAGAGTGATGAGCCCGCAATTAAGCAGATTGCTGCCTTGCAAAGCGAAGCCACTCTGGCAGAAGTTAGCGGAACATTTGGCGTTCACGAAGCAAGCTACATTTCAGATCTTGTATTGCGGTTGCAATGCGGTTTGAAACTGCCTGAATTTGGCGATGTCACTATAGATCTGACTATAAGCAAGTTCGGTATTGCCGAGTCAGTTATTATTGTTGCTGCAGCCAGCCGAAAAAATGCAAAATATGCTGAAGAAACCATCCCCGCTATACTATTCGCACCCTTGGGAAGCAATTTCGGCACAGCAACTAAGTATACTTTTAGAATCACCTTAAGCAATAAGCCATGAAAAAGATTTGGATATATCTACTTGCCCTCTG
The DNA here is from genome assembly GCA_023428915.1 of Verrucomicrobiota bacterium. Lineage (GTDB taxonomy): Bacteria > Chlamydiota > Chlamydiia > Chlamydiales > JAEYWL01 > JAEYWL01. The sequence goes on along the minus strand of JAEYWL010000008.1, from coordinate 28,646 downwards.
CAGTCCTTTACCCTCCTGCGCTGATGCCCCGATAGTGGTAGAATTAGCTACGGAAAGCCCTTTGCAGCCGATTGCTGTTTCAAATTTTAACAATCTGAACGCAGGGCTGCCTTCAACTTACCTGCAGCAATTAAGGGAGGTCTTGCTTTTCGACTTAAACCATAATGGCGTGAGCTATGTCGTAGGCCAGCCTGAATTTGCAGCTCATGTTATTCAAGTTGCAATAGCAGATAAACAGATTAGTTTAGAGGTCCTGACCAAAAATCAAAACGGCCGGCAGTTTGAAAAGCTGGAATTAACAGGCGGGATTGCGCAAGACCGCCGCGTCATACACCAACTTGCAGAAGCCGTTCAGAAAGCTATTTTCGGCAGCGCTGGCGTGGCCACAACGCGCTTGCTCTATACTCAAACCAGCAAAAATGGCAACGGACAAACTATTGCTGAGGTATGGGAAGTTGATTACGATGGGGCGAATCCGCGCCAACTCACGCATGAAAATGCATTATGCGTCACTCCAAGCTACATCCCCCCCAAGCCAGGCTACCGCCCGGGTAATTTCCTGTACACCTCCTATCGCTTAGGAGTGCCCAAAGTTTTCTTAGCCTCGCTCAAAGAAGGGAACGGTAAGCGGGTTTCCACTATGAAAGGCAATCAGCTCATGGCTGCCATCAATAAGCAGCGCGATAAAATCGCTTTTATATCTGATGCTGCAGGCAATCCCGATTTATTTTTATTGGATTTTAGTGCCGATGTTGGCGCCAGCAGCAAGCCTAGGCAGATATTTGCTACCAGGCAATCTGCCCAGGGAAGCCCTGCATTCCACCCTAACGGCAAGCAAATTGCGTTTGTCTCAAATAAAGATGGAAAACCGCGCATCTATTTGATGGCCATTCCCCCTGAAGGCGCCACATTGAAAGAGATAAAGCCCCAGCTGCTCACTAAACAAAATTGCGAATGCTCAGCTCCTGCCTGGTCGCCTGACGGGACAAAATTGGCCTATAGCGCTTTGATAGACGGAACGCGTCAAATTTGCATCTTGGAATTAAATTCTGGAGAAAGCAGGCAGCTAACTAAAGGGAATGGGCATAAAGAAAACCCTGCATGGGGACCAGATAGCTTGCATATTGCCTACAATTTCACCAATGGCAAGCAAACCGATTTATATATGTTTAATCTCAATCAATTAGATCCTGTGAAGTTGACTAGCGGACCTGGTGAGAAAAAATTTCCAAGTTGGGAGATGCGTTAAATGTTTTTTGTGTTGTTACTACTAGCTTTCTTGCCAATTCCTTCCGAAGCCCATGTGCTCGAAACAGCCAGTTTTGCAGAAATAGATCCCCTTTTAGAGAAAGCCTCCTCCTCCTGCATCATTTTTTGCGATATAGACAATACACTTATTCAATCGCAACTCCACCTCGGTTCCGCTTCCTGGGGTGAAGGCATAATTGCTTCCTTACTCGAAAAAGGATTTAATAAAGCAGATGCCTTAGCTATCGAAGCCCTGCTTTGGAAATATGTGCAAATGCTGGTCCCAATCCAAGCTGTGGATAGTGAAGCCCCCTTCTACCTTTCTAAGTGGCAAGCGAAAAACATTCCCATCATAGGCCTTACCGCCCGTTATCCGGAGGAAACTGAAACCACTAACAGGCAATTAATTTCTGTAGGCATCGAACTTACCCAATTTTTTCTTCCAGATGATGTCTGCAATTACTCAAACGGCGTAATTTTTTGCGGCATGCACCAGACAAAAGCCGAGGTTCTTTTAAATTTTCTCGATAAAACCAATTTGCAAGCAGACCTTGTCATTTTTATCGATGATAAGGGGACTCACGTATCCGAAGTCGACGCCGCTTTACAAGCCAGAGGCATAGCCTCTATTGGCATCCGCTTTTCCGGAGCCGATTCTGCAGTAGCTGCTTACGATCCTCAGCTGGCGGAGATCCAATGGAAGCACTTGCCTCAACTTTTATCAGACGAGCAAGCCCGCCAGATTCTCTCAGAAAAAAAGTGCCTGAGCCTGAATTAACTCTTTAACCCATGATTGCGTCCTAATCCGTGGCCAATCATCTGATAGCTAAACGGCATCTTTTTCATCTTTCTCCTTGGAAATGTAAAAACATTCCCTTCGTCGAAATCTGAAAAATCTGCCATCTATCTACAGCGATTGGCCACGGATTAGGGCGCAATCATGGGTTAAAATAATTAGAGCTTAATTCCGAATTTAGAGTTGAAGCAATAAGTTGAGGCTTGTAATCTTGGTCAGGCTTCTGTTATAGTTTATTCTCCAATTAATACATTCGATGAAGCCATAAGCATTTAGCTCTTTTAAGGCTTCCTATTCTAAATCCATTGTGCTGTGGGGTTTCCATGAAAAACAACAGATTAAGTATCATTCTTGCTATGACCGCCCTTCTCCTCTTTACAAGCTGCCAACGGAAAAGTTGCGATGTTTGGGAAGATACAAAAACTGCTGGAAGGCATATGTGCCACGGTTTCCGCTCCCTTGGCGGCAAGCATGGTGATTCCCGCCAAGTATGCTCCAGAGACGCGTTTTGCAGCCAGCCGCAGTTTGAATGGGACGACAGCTGCCAGTATGAGCAGCCGGCTTTCAGCATGCAAGAAAACGACTTTGTTCCTCTGCAGGACGAACAAGGGCGCGATCTCATCTGCATGGAAAATGTAAGACAGCCAAGAGATATGCCAGGAGAGCAAGGCAGCAGCTTGCCAAGCATTGAAGCCTTTAGAGACCCTCTAAGCGACCCTAATTTGGCTCCAATTTTCCAAAACATCACTTACGATTACAACAGCGACTTAATTAAAGGGCAAAACAACCTCAACACCATCCAAAAAATTGCCCAATATATGAAAAGCCGTCCGAACGTATATATATTCGTCGAGGGCCATTGCTGTGAAAAAGGCCCGCAAGCGTATAACCTGGCTTTGGGCGTCAAACGCGCCAATGCCGTGCGCAACCTGCTGATTAAAGAAGGGGTTTCCCCGGATAATATTTTCACAATTTCCTACGGCAAAGAACGCCCGTTAGTATTTGGCGATGACGAATCCGCCTGGCAATATAACCGCAGGGCCCAATTTAAAGTCTATTTCAGATAGGGCATGCTATGCGTAAACTGCGGCATGTACCTTTATTAGGGCTGTTATTAGCAGCCCTAAGCCTGCCTTTGTTAGCTGCCCCTCCTCAGGTAAGGCTTGAAGACTTAATGATGACTATGCAGCAGCTCCGCAATAATCTGTCTGCGCTTCAGCATCAAAACGAGAACCACGAAGCAGAAATTCGCCAGTTTGAAGCAAAACTTGCGAATCAGGACGAAACCGTTGAGCAGCTGCGCGCGCAGCTTTACAGCAATCTGCAGCAGCAAAAAGACGGTTCTAAAAACTCCCAAAATATCACCGAAGCAAAACTCAACCAGCTGGAATCTAACTCCAAAGCACTAGCAAGCGACTTTAAGACCTTTAAAGACTATTATAATGAAAATTCCGCTGCCCAGCAAAAGCTGCAGCAACGCATTGCTGCTCTTGAAAATGCCTTAGAGCAGCAGCATCTGGCCTTAGAGCAGCTTAGCAATGCCATGACTGCCATAGCAGATGCCTTGCAAATAAAAGACAATCAGGCGGATATGAAACCGGCCGCATCCTTGGCCTCTGGCAAAACATATAAAGTCAAAAACGGGGACTCTCTTGGCACCATAGCTAAAGAGCACCAAACAAGCATTAGCGAGATTAAGAAATTGAATAATCTCAGCAATGATAAAATTATTATTGGCCAAACCTTGAAATTACCTTAAGAGATCTATGAGCAGTATTGGAAAAAAGCGCAGGCTCCCCCCTTCCACACTCAATAAGCTGTCTCCTAACCGTGGTTTCAATATATCTACAATCTCCCTAACCGCATTCAATCCGCCCAAAGACCATTTGTTACGCAGTATTGGCATGTTTGACTCCGGCCTGGGAGGCCTGACAGTAATGCGCGAAGTTATGAAAAAACTGCCGCATGAGTCTATTATTTATCTTGGCGATACTGCCAGGGTTCCATATGGTGAAAAAAGCAAGGAAACAATTATCCGCTATTCCATAGAAAATTCCATCTTTCTAATGGATAAATCCATCAAATTACTGGTGGTGGCTTGCAATACTGCCTCCGCTTACTCATTAGAAAAATTGCGCAAAATATTTAATATCCCGGTGCTGGGAGTGATTGAGCCAGGTGCTAAGCGAGCGGCGGCAGTTACTAAAAATCAGCGCATTGCTATTTTAGGAACCAAAGGGACTATCGGCTCAGGATGCTATCAGGCTGAAATTAAAAAACTTCTTCCCCAGGCAGAATTGTTCCCTGTCGCCTGCCCCTTGTTCGTGCCTTTAGTAGAAGAGGGTTTTTTCCGCCATTCTGCAGCCGAACTTGTGATAAAAGAATATCTTAAACCCCTTAAGGATATAGCCATTGACACTTTATTGTTAGGCTGCACGCATTACCCGTTTTTAAAGGACCTCATCCAAGCTGAAGTAGGGAGGCAAGTAGCTATTATCGATTCTGCTTCCACTTGCGCAGAAGAAATTCAGCATACATTAGAGTCACACCAGCAGCTTGCCCATAACATCGGCCAGCCTTCCTACGAATATTTTGTCTCTGATGACCCTGAAAGATTCAAAAAAAATGGAGAGCTATTTTTAGGCCAGCCTATCCCTTATGTCAGCGCTACTCTCCCGATGAACTTTGAGTTCTAGGCCGCTGGAAAAAAAGCCAGAGCAGTCCAACTATAATCATAAGAAAAAGGCTCCATATAATTCCATATGAGGTTTTTTTTTCTACAATTTTTGCATCTATAAGAGTTCTAACTCCATTTTGGCTAGATAGTTGCCCCTGCAGGGTTACGGCGCGGGTGCTATTCCAATTTGGCAGCCCGCCTGTTAAATAAACAATCTCTTTATTCTTATTGTGATCCAGACAGCAAGAACGCAAGTTTGGCTGGGCAGCCAATACATGCTGTCCATCCTCTTTTGCATACACAAAGCCGCGCAATTCAATTTGACTATTCTCAGCAACCTGCGGCAAATCGCCCCATGCCACAACAGCCAACAAACAACTAAACACAACCGCCATCACGAATGCTCATTAAATAGCTTAAACTTTAAAACAAAGCATGAACTTAAATGCAATCTCATGCAAACTTATCTTTTCTTTAAAAGAAAATTTGATACAAAACCTATGATGAATTTTACGGGTTTGTAAAAAGCCGGATTGCATTCATAAATAATTAAATATTTAGGCAAGGGCAAGTTTTTATTGCGTATACACCATGAATCATTATTTATTTACTTCCGAGTCGGTGGCCGCAGGGCACCCGGACAAGATTAGCGATCAGATTTCTGATGCTATTGTCGATGCGTATTTAAGCCAAGACCAAAATGCACGAGTGGCCTGTGAAACCCTGGTGACTTCAGGCACTGTGATTTTAGCCGGTGAAATAAGTTCCATAGTCCATGTAGACCATAATAAAGTAGTCAGGGATACAATAAAGGATATAGGCTACATATACACTGATCTTGGCTTTGATTATCAATCCTGCGGCATTCTTTCATCTTTCAATCAACAGTCTCCAGATATCGCTTTGGGTTTAGATGCAAAGAGCTCGCTTTTTCATGAGCCTGGCGCAGGGGACCAGGGAATAATGTTTGGCTATGCCTGTGAAGAGACAGACTGTTTAATGCCGATGCCTATTATACTCGCTCATAAGCTTGTAAAAGCCTTGCAGACGTATAGGGTAAATGGAACGCTGCCCTATTTAAGGCCGGACGGCAAATCCCAAGTCACTATTGAATATGCTGATGGAATACCCCGGCGGATTCATACGCTGGTATTGTCGGCGCAGCATACAGACAATATACCGCGCGAAGTATTGGAAATGGATTTAAAAGCCTTGATTCACCAGGTGCTGCCTGCAAAACTTTTAGACGATGAGACTATTTATTTCATCAATCCTACAGGACGTTTTGTAATTGGAGGCCCTGTAGCTGATTGCGGTTTAACAGGCCGTAAAATCATGGTGGATACTTATGGAGGAGCCGGCCATCACGGCGGAGGAGCTTTTTCCGGCAAAGATCCCACCAAAATGGACCGCTCAGGTTCCTATATGGCCAGATATGTCGCAAAAAATATTGTCGCTGCTAAGCTGGCTAGCCGCTGCGAGATTCAATTATCTTATGCTATCGGCTATCCGCATCCCGTCTCTATCAAACTAGACACATTCGGCACTGCAACAGTAAGCGAAGACAAGATTATTGAAGCAATTCCCAAAATATTTATGCTCTCTCCCTATGGCATTATCCAGCAGCTAAATTTAAGGCATCTTGTTTACAGCAGGACTGCATTTGGAGGGCATTTTGGACGGGAAGAACCGGGGTTCACTTGGGAAGAAACCAACCGCGCAGAAGAATTACGACAAGCCCTAAGACTCCCCAATGTCTCTTAAATTATCCGAATGCCGGTCGCTTTGCCGCGAAATAGCCCCGATCATCAATGGAGCAAAGTGCAAAGGCTGCTTTCAACAGGGGCTCAGGACTTTGATTTTATGCTTTGCAAATGGGCAAAATGTGCTGCTTTGCTTGCAAGCGCCATTTCTGCGCTTCCACCTTGCATCATCTCCAACCAGCACAACTCCATCATTCACACCCTTAAATAAGTTGACCGGAGCAAGGCTGCTCTCTTTCGAAATGCCGCAGCCGGATAGGATTGCCCGGCTGTTATTTGAAACTGAAGACAAAAGACATTTAATTGTCATTGCCGAATTATTTTCTAAAAAACCCAATCTCTATTTGTTAAACCAGGATCAAGAAATCTTGTGGTCTTTGAATGCTGCGTCAAGTATACATTACCGATTCCCTCCGCCCCGGCCCTCCCTTTCAGAATCAATACAGCACTGCACTAGCCAAGAAATTGAGAAACGCTATCAGGCTCTTGAAGAACAGTTTAAATTTGAACAGGTCAAAAATGCCTTGCTTGCCCGGCTGCGCAAAAAAATCGCCTCAACTTCAACCCGTATCGAAGGCTGGAAAAAAGAGCTCCAAATTGCTCAAAACTGGCAAAAGCATGAACATACCGCCGATTTGCTTAAGGCTAACTTTCATCTTTTAAAACGCGGCTTGTCCGCGGTGAAGGTCGCAGATTGGGAGACCGGGGAAGAACTAGATATCCCCCTTGCCCCTGAATTATTCCCTAATGAGCAAATAGCCTTGGCATACGGCCGCGCCAAAAAACTCAAAAAAAACATTGCCAATCTTGAATTTCTGCTCAACAAAGGCGCCTGCGAGCTGAAAAAGCTTGAAAATGAATTGCAGATGCTTGCTGAAGCCTCCTCAATTGAGCAATTGCCGCAAAAACCAATTTCTGGAGCAGTTGAAGGAAAAAAAGAAAAACCCGCTTACCGGCAGTTTTTTTCAACTGATGGGGAACGCATTTTAGTTGGACGGAATGCAAATGATAACCATGAACTAACCTTTCGCATCGCCAAAGGCTCAGACTGGTGGTGCCATGTGGCTGATTATCCGGGTTCGCATGTGTTAATTCCGGTAAAAAAAGGGACAGAGCCTGCTCAAGCTACCATTGCCGCGGCTTTGCAATTAGCTTTATATTTTAGCCGCGCAAAGGAGAAAAAAGAGGCTCTGGTTCATTTGACTCAAAGAAAGTACATCTCCCCAATAAAAAAAGGTGCGCCGGGCGCTGTCAGCCTTTCCAGGCACAAAGCCGTGCATGTAAAACTCGATGAGTCTTTACTGCACAGCCTCCTTAATCCATCTTAATCTTCTTCTTTGAAGCGGTAGCCGACCCCTCGAACTGTTTCAATAAAGTTGTAAGTGGCGCCTAGCTTCTTGCGCAGGGAAGCAATATGCACGTCGATATTGCGGTCCACGATAAAAGTTTCATCATTTTGCAAATCATCCAACAGCTGGTTGCGGGTTAGGACCTTGCCTCGGTTTAACAACAAACGGCGTAGAATCCCAAACTCAGAAAGTGTTATCGGAATGTTTTTATCAGATTTTTTGAGCTGATAGCTTTCCACTTCAAGGGAGAAGGGGCCGAACGTGATAATTTTAGGCGCACGCTCTGGTTCAGAGTTTCTTCTCAGCACTGCTTTTATACGGGAAAAGAGAATCTTAGGAGAAAAAGGTTTTGTTACATAATCATCTGCGCCGAGTTCCAGGCCCAGCACTACATCCAACTCTTCGCTTTTAGCTGAAATCATAATTACAGGAGTATCTTTCAGGTCGGCATTGCTTTTAATTTTGCGGCAGACATCCAAACCGTTTAATCCCGGCAGCATTATATCCAACACGATAATGTCTGGTTTTTCCCGTTCTGCAGCCAGATAACCGTTCAATCCATCTGATTCCACCACAATTTTATATCCGGCAATTTCCGCTTGTAATTTCACTAATGCCGCGATATCCTCTTCATCTTCAATAAGCAATATTTTCGTCTTTTGCATAATAGTTCCTCATTATTCCTTAATTTTGCTACTATTAGAAAATTATTAATACATTCACTTTATTTCTTAACACAATTTTAACACAATCTTAATATTTAAGCAAAAAACAAGAAAAAGTTTATAGTTCAATGCTAAAAAAATACCAACCGCATCACCCTAAATTTTCCATAGGCACACCCGTTTATTTAGTGACTAGAGAAGGAAATATATTAGAGGGTTTTTTTATTCAAAAAACTTTAGGCGATCTGATCATGCTCAATGATTCTCCTTTACTGGGGGCTAAACAAGGATTCAGTATTTGCGAAGAACGGCTTCAACCTAATTGGTGCGAAGGGAAAAAAAAATTTCGGGCAGCTTGCCTCACCCGCAGCGAAGCAGAAAAAATTGCCCAAAACCTTGTAAATCGTCCATCTTGCAAAAGCGAGACTAATGAATAATGAATAAGGGCGCGCTCTATATCATCCAAACTCTGAGGGATGCAGGTTTTGAAGCCTATTTCGCAGGAGGATGGGTTCGCGACCTATTGCTTGGCCACCCTTCTGACGATATCGACATTGCTACCAGCGCTTCAACCGCACAAGTAATGGCGCTTTTCCCCCGCACTATCCCTGTGGGTATCGCATTTGGTATAGTGATTGTAGTCGTTCATAATGAGCAGTATGAAGTAGCCACTTTTCGCAAAGATCTTGAATACAAAGATGGACGGTATCCTGAAGGCATTGAGGCTTCAAATGCCCTTGAAGATGCAAAAAGAAGAGATTTCACCATCAATGGCATGTTTTACGATCCAATTGAACAAGTGATTCACGATTATGTTGAGGGGCGCAAAGATTTGGAAGCGCGCGTGATCCGCACTATCGGCGATCCGCATGAACGGTTCAATGAAGACAGGCTCCGCATTTTGCGGGCAGTACGTTTTGCCTCCCGCCTGCAATTTCCCATAGAGTCTGAAACTGAAAGCGCTATACTGAAGTACGCCCCTTCTTTGCTCCAATCAGTTTCAGTTGAAAGGATTTGGCAAGAATTAGAAAAAATAGCCCTTTTTCCAGGCTTAGACCGTGCTATTTTAGAATTGCACCGCCTCAACCTTTTAGGCAGCATATTTCCGGAACTGGAAAATATCAACCGAAGCAAGCTTGAGGGTCTAGTCCTTCCTTTTAAACATTTCCCCAAAAACACGCCATTTTTCATCTACTTAATCCACTTGCTTGCTGATCTGAATGAAAAGGCTATTGAATCCTTGGGCAAACGATACAAATTGAGCAATGCTCAAGTAAAACTGGCGCAATTTGTGTGGAAAACGGGTAAATTAGTCGCTGAAACCAAACAAGGCAATGTTCCCGAAAACATCGAATGGGTGCGCAGCTATGCCCACCCTGATTTTCCTAGAGCCTTGCTTATTGCCGCGGCCAACCACATAGACACTTATGAAGAGATTATCCAATTTCATGAAACTAAGCGCTCTAGCCTGCAGCCGCATATTGGACGTCTACAAAATAAGACCCCTCTTATCACTTCTGCTTTGCTTGCGCAGCAGGGCATCCAGCCAGGAAAGGCCATGGGAGAACTTTTACGCCATGCTGAACGCTTAGAAGCCAATTATGGACTCCACACAGCAGAAGAAGTGCTTCAACTCCTTAAAAAATTAGGCTATTGGCCAAAAGAATCTTAAATGTCAAAGTCATACCCTTGGAAAGAGATTGCCAGCCTGCAGCACCCCCTTATCAAGCATGCAGCTGCGCTAGTGAAAGAGCGCAGCTATCGCTATACCCACTTCTCAGTACTTGTTGAGGGAAAAAAAATGGTGGAAGAAGCGGCTGCATACGGACACCTAAAAAGACTCTTTGCAACAACTGCTAAACAAGAAGAATGCAGCCGGTTGCCGGCAGATGAAAAATATCTTATCTCTGAAGCCATAGCCCATAAAATAACTCATTTGCAAAAAACAGATGGCATCTTTGCCGAAGTGCAAATGCCGGCTTTTAAAACAGTGCTTGGACTAAATAGAGTGATGATCCTGGAAGAAACCAATGACCCGGGTAATTTAGGCGCCTTAATAAGGACTGCCTTAGCTTTGGGCTGGGAAGGCATCCTCTTGCTGGGCAACTGCTGCGACCCATTTAATGATAAAGCTTTAAGAGCAGCCAAAGGGGCTACATTCCGCATCCCAATACAGCAGTCCAGCTGGGCGGAAATACTTCCCCTGCTTGATAAAAAGACGCAATTAGTGGCTGCCGACCTTGAGGGTACGCCTCTGGAAGAATACCCTTTGCGCCATGGCCCGCTTTTTTTAGTAATGGGCAATGAAGCAAAAGGCATATCGGCAGAGGCAAAAGTTCATTGTCAAAAAGTAACTATCCCCATGCATGGCCCCATTGAATCCTTGAATGTTGCCGCAGCTGGGGCTATTTTGTTATATAAGTTAGGTTATTATGGGAAATAGTCAATTTGACGCCGAAGAGCATTATTTAAAAGAAGATCGCAAAGCCGGCCGGCGTGATCGCAAGCTTGCTTCTGCTAAGGACCGCTCCAAGTACAAAAAAACCGACAGCGATAAGTTGAAGGCACAGCAAAGCATTAAATCCTTGGAGACCGGGCTTTTACGCGGCAGGATTATTTCTATCGCTTCTGAAGGCATATTAGTTGACTCGGAAGCTAAACAGTACTATTGCGTTCTCCGTGGAACCTTAAAAAAAGAAAAAACCGAGCATAAAAATTTAGTCATAGTAGGCGACTTTGTGCATTTTGAACGGATAAATGACAAAGAAGGCGCCATTACTTATGTAGAGCCGCGCCATTCCATCCTCTCGCGGGCAGATAATCTCTCCCAGCGCAAAAAACAGCTAATAGCCGCAAATATTGATTCAGTCCTCATTACTACCTGTGTGGTTAATCCTCCTTTAAAACCCTCATTGCTAGATCGCTACATCATTGCTGCCGATAAAGGAGGAATGGAAGCGGTAATTGTAATCAACAAGATCGATCTACTGGCCAATGCGGACTTTTCAGAAAGCCTGCGCGAAAATGAAAAGGAAGTTTTAGAGGAGCTATTTAAGGCTTATGAACAAGCTGGCGTGCCGGCAATTGCCGTCAGCAGTACAACCGGCGAAGGGATAGAGCAATTGATTGCCGCTATGAAGGATAAAGCGAGCGTATTTTCAGGGCAGTCTGGAGTAGGAAAATCTTCTTTGATCAATGCTCTGACAGGTTCTCGTCTTAAAACCGGCGGCGTTGTGCAGCGCACACAAAAAGGTTCTCACACAACATCAACAGCCAACCTTATTCCACTCCCTTTTGGAGGCTGGTGTATAGACACGCCGGGAATTAAAAGTTTCGGCGTATGGGATTTGCAAAAAGATGAACTGCTTTCTTACTTTCCAGAGATTATGAAGCTAGGCCAGCAATGCAAATTTCCGAATTGCACGCACATCCATGAACCAGGTTGCTGTATTCCCCAAGCTGTTGAAGAAGGCGTCATTTCACCCTTTAGGTATTTGTCTTATTGCTCGCTCCATGATGAACTGCGCGAAGACCACCTCAGGCGTTAGCCTGAGAATATACCCAAGTTTACTCTTGTGAATTAATTTGCTGGATTTTACAATGTTACTTTCTCTTGGGGGCGTTAGCTCAGTTGGTAGAGCGCAACAATGGCATTGTTGAGGCCAACGGTTCGACTCCGTTACGCTCCATTCTTTCTCGCATCAAGGTAACTTCAATTTTGAAAGAAGCCTACTATCGATAGGCCAGAATTAATAGCAGTTAGGGGGCCAAGATGTCATTTTTTAAAAATCTTGCCATGATGCCCGAAGACCCAATTCTAGGACTGCCTATTCAGCTCGCAGAAGATCCCCGTGAAAAAAAAGTAAACCTTGGCATAGGGGCTTATCGCACAGCCGAAGGCTTGCCTTTTGTGCTCTCATCTGTAAAAAAAGCTGAAGCAAAACTTCTGAGCAGTGGCCATGATAAGGAATATTTGCCGATAGTAGGCCACAAACACTATCTGCAGGAAGTTAAGAAACTATTGCTTGGACCGGAGGATGCAGAAAAGTGCTGTTCTTTTGAAGCACAGTCGATAGGAGGATCTGGAGCCTTAAGGCTGATTGGCGAATTTTTAGCACGGATAGGAACAATCCCTTTCCTTTATCTACCGGAACCAAGCTGGCCAAACCACCAGCAAATCTTTCATTTTGCAGGCTTGCAGCAAAAAAAATACCCTTATTACAATCGGAATACGCACGCTATCGATTTCCCTGCTATTTGCGAAGCCATTAAAGAAATGCCGGAGCACAGCGTGATATTGCTGCAGGCTTGTTGTAATAATCCCACGGGCATGGATCCAACCCAGGAACAATGGCGCGAACTCTCAAAATTAATAAAAAAACAAAATATCATCCCCTTCTTCGATATTGCCTACCAAGGCTTTGGCAGAGGGCTTGAAGAAGACGCTTTTTCCATACGCCAATTTTATCAGGATGGGCACGAACTATTTATAGCTAATTCATTCTCTAAAAATTTCGGCCTGTACGGCGAACGGGTCGGCACCGCCTTATTTATTACAAATGATAATCAAGCTGCAGCTCGTGTGGGCAGTCACATTAAAAAGATTATTCGAGGCAACTATTCAAATCCGCCCCTTCACGGCGCCTTGATTGTAGCGGCAATTTTAAAAAATGCAGAACTGCAAGCTGAATGGGAAAATGAATTAACCGCCATGCGGGAAAGGCTAAAAGCTTTGCGGCAAGAGTTAGCTAAGGGGCTGCTTGCCAAGGGCGCCCAAGAATTCGAGTTCCTGCTCAAACAAATGGGGATATTCTCTTACCTGGGTTTGAACGAAGGCCAGGTGCTCCGTTTAAAATCTGATTTTGCCATTTACATGCCTCTTGATGGGCGTATAAATGTTGCCGGCTTAAACCAGGAAAATATGGCCTATGTAATTGATGCCATTCTAGCAGTCCATGAAGCGCATTCATAACACAAAAACAGTTGCAGGAGTGGTATTAGCCCTTATTTTATTCTTAAGCCTGCCCATTAATTTTACCCAAAAGCTGCGTTCTGCGTTTGACGCATTTGTAAGCCCTATTTGGATGGCATCGGAAGATTTTACAATTTTTTTTTCCAGTGAAAAATCCCAAGAAGAGCAGCAGGCCGCTAGAGAATCGGAAAGGCTGGCTTTGCAAAATATGCTCTTGAGGCGCGAACTGCAAACAGCAATAGAATTATTAAGGATATACGAGGGCTCTAACGGTAAGCTTGAACAGAATCCCATTATTTTACCTGCACAAGTTATTTATAGGGCCCCTTTGTCTTGGAATAGCACATTGTGGATTAATGTCGGTGAAAAGGATAATGAACGGCTGCAAACTCAAGTAATTGCCAAAAACAGTCCAGTCTTGGCGGGGCTTTCTTTAGTAGGTGTTGTTGAAGAAGTGGGTAAAGAGCAATCAAGAATACGTTTAATCACGGACTCGCGCCTCACCCCTTCGGTTAGAGTGGCCAGAGGCAAGCAGCAAACAGCTGTAATAAAGCAAAAGCTGGAAACGCTTAAGAATTTCCTTGTAAGATATGAGCAAGATGAAATTGAAAAACATGCATTCCTGCAGCAAATTATGGAACTTGAACAGGACCTTATAAAAGAAGAAAATGAGTACTTATTAGCTAAAGGGGAATTGCGCGGAAATAGCCATCCTCTATGGCGTGCTAAACGTTCGCATTTGCAAGGCATTGGCTTTAATTATGACTTTAGCGATGAAGCTGGCCCAGCACGGGATTTACGCACAGGAGCGGCTATAGGTGATACAAATACTGACCCCATCCCTATTATCAAGTTGCACGATGTTCTGGTCACGACAGGTATGGATGGCATTTTTCCGCCAGGATTGCAAGTGGCTATTGTCACTAAAGTGTTTCCTTTGAAAGAAGGGGAATTTTTTTATGAAATTGAAGCTATTCCCACAGCAGGTAATCTTAATGAGCTTTCTACCCTTTTTGTGATTCCTCCAGTCAATTTTCATAATAAAATTCTTTAACAAAGTTTAATGTTTTTTTACTTTATATTTATTGAATCTTTATATTCGGTGAGTATCGTTCTATTTTATTAAGCATTCGGAGTAATTATGGTTTATCCCCTAGAAAATAGAAACAACGTTCATGGATTCCCCCTTATCCATTATTCAAGTACCATCCCCTATTCTGATTACAGCATAACAAGCAGGGGAGAAAATAAAAGCATCCTCGAAAAAATCGCTGCTTATATGATGCCCTTAAATGCGCATACACGCATCGGAACGGCTCATTCGGTAGTTAAAATAGACCAAATATCGCAAACATTAAATGCACTCATACAGGGGATTATTTTACTTGCCGCCTCTTCTTTATTTACCCCTGCTGTAGGCATTTTTATAGGGTGTACTGGCGGCTATATGACGGGATATAACGGTGCTGCGTTATTCCAACTAGATATCGATGGTTATGAAATACGGCAAATTATAGAAAGAAACTTAAACTATTATTTACCGCAACAGCAACAACAATATTATTATTAGACATCTTTCAAAATCGTTACAAGTTATCCTATTCAAGTAAAATATTCTTAACGTAATGGTGTTTTTATGATGATCGCATTAGCAGAAAGGCCGCCTAAAGTATGGACTTATGAATCGAACCTGGCGAATTTTTTTGCAAATGAGTTTGTCAAATTGATTACTTATTTCCCATTTTCTTATCAACAAGACCCCTCTATTAAGCAAATTAAACAATTAGCAGGCGAAGTACTTGAAGTTGCCGCAAAACACTATGGAGAAAGTGATCGAGAACTATCGAGAAAACAACTTACAGCTCAAGCTTTTGCAAACCTCTTATTAAAAAGAGTGGCTATTGCTTCCCAACTGTTAAATACTCTTGTTTTAGGTGTAACTTTAGCTGTCATAGGATTTTTTACTTCGAAATTAGTGCTCGGAGCTGGCTCTGCATTAGTTGCTCTATCTATAGCCCGAAGCCTAGAACTCCCAGATTCTCGATTCTATATGCAAGAGATTCTCCAAAACGCACTCCAGCAACAAAAGCCTCAAAGCAATTAGAATTGCTTTTTAGCTTGTGTCTAATTTTCAGTATAGCCTAACATCGTCTATCAAAAACCTTTTTGAGGGACTATGCAAAACCCAGCAAATACACCAGTATTTATCCTTTGCGGCGGATTAGGCACCAGGATCAAGGAAGAAACCGAATTTCGCCCTAAGCCTATGGTTCCTGTAGGCAATCACCCTATCCTCTGGCATGTAATGCGTACATACAGCCGTTATGGGTTTAAAAAATTTGTGCTCTGTTTAGGTTTTAAGTCAGAGGTGGTTAAGTCCTATTTTCTCAACTACTCCTCAATGAATAGCGACTTTACCGTCGACCTTAAGACCAACAACCTCAGCATCCACTCTGTAGATCATGACGAGGACTGGGAAGTGACCCTGGCATATACGGGGGAGCTGACCATGACTGGAGGCCGCCTGGCACGGGCTGCCCAAAAATATATGGGCAATGCAGAACATGCCGCTGTCACTTATGGCGATGGCTTAACCAACGCCAATCTCAAAAAAGAATTTGAATACCATCTTGCGCACGGCAAGATCGGCACAGTGCTTGGAGTAAACCCCCCTTCCCGTTTTGGTGAAATTAAACTCGAAGGCGATAAAGTCGCTGAATTTGCTGAAAAACCAGACTTTCTCGAGAACTGGATCAATGGAGGGTATTTTTTCTTTAAACGGGAATTCTTTAACAAATACTTGAATACTGAAGAAAGCTGCATATTGGAAAAACAGCCATTAGTCCAGCTAGCGGCAGACCACCAGTTAAATATGTACAAGCATAAAGGCTTTTGGGCCTGCATGGACACGCAGCGGGACAGGGACTACTTAAATAATCTTTGGAGTTCCGGTCAAGCCCCCTGGAGCCCCCATTTTGAATTTTTGGAACTGGCAAAAGAAACAGCCGCAGCTGAAGTTTAACCCATGATTGCGTCCTTGTTTTGTTTTTTCTTTTGAAAAATGCTTAAGGCTTCTTTTGCCGTGATTCTTTGCTGGGCATCGGGATTGAGCATTCGTTTTACAAGCTGAGGAATTCGTTGAGTTTTGTCCTTAAATATTTCTGTAATTGTGCTGCTGCTTACTTTAGAAATCTCTTGTAAAAGCAGCCGGCTCTCGAGCTTAGTGTTTATATATGGAGGAAAGCCTCCATAGAGAATGCCAAAAATACACACGCCCCCGCTCCAAACATCGCTTTTACTGCTGGCGGCCTCTTCCTTTACTTTTTTTTTAGCCTTCCTACAGTTGATAAGCAATTTTGCAATCTGCGGGCAAACATAATGATAGGAACCATAGACTTCTTTGTTGTTTAAATAGCTTTCGAGTTCTTCGGCAAGAGAGGTAGCCCAATCAAAGTCGCTTAATTTACAAGTATATTCTCCGTCAATTAGCTCAAGGATAAAATTCTCTAATTTAATATCGCGATGCCTAATGCCAGCCCCTTCTAAATACTTTAGGGCTTTTAATATATGCTCGATAACGCGATGCCGCTGTTTTAAAAAGGCTTCTGTGGGGCTGAGCACCATGTTTAATAGATCCCCTCCATTTAAATACTCTAGCTGCACATAGAGAGCCTTATTATGTTCAAAATACTCATACAGCTTTATTATGCAGGGGTGATTAATTTTTGCATGAACCCTATACCCTGCGGTTAATTCAGAATATTTCTTAACATCAGTCTTTGTCACTCTGGCAAGAGCTACAGGCAGCAACTTGGGTAAACCGCCATTTTCTTGCTGTTTAAGGGCTAATTCGATTACTTTATAAGTTCCCCGCCCTAAATAAGCCGTGGGGAGATTTGTTGCAGAGTCTATGGAAGTTATTCTAACCAGGACGCCATCAGGCCTATAAAATACTTCGCAATCTCTTCTTGCAGCCGGATCATTTTTTATAGCCCGGTGCATGATCGCTACTGCGTTGATTAACCGTGCTGTATCTTCAGATTTTATGGCACTGATATAGTTTGCCACTTCATTTTCTAAAGAATCTGCACGTATGATCGTCCGGGACTCCAAAGCAGGAGCGCAGAAACATATGGAAAAGAAACTTTGCATATAACCGCAAATAGTTCCTATGCTGGAGCTACTGGAAACCGGATGTATCGCATCTGATGGTTTGTCATCAATCTCTTGATAATCCATACCATAAGGCCTATTTCCCAAAAGACGACGTAAAGACTCCATGTGCGTTCCCCTGTCATATGTCTAAATACATTATTAATCCCGCTGTATTTGCAGGAGAAATTCACTGTTCTACAAATCCCATAGCCTTTAACGCATCCTCAGCGCTTATTCTTTTTTCCGGATCCGGCTGCAAAAGCCACTTGATAAGAGGCAGCGGCCATGATGGATCTGGGTGAGGGCTGCACAGTTCGTCAATTATCTGTTCGGTCACCTTAACTATATTAGGAAACTGTTCTTCTGGGATTTGAATCGGTTTTAAGAAGGGGGGGTATTGGTTAAAGGCAAGATAATAGATGCAAATTCCTGCGCCCCAAACGTCCCCTTTCGTGGTTGCTGCGGCCCTTAGCTCCTGGTCTGTTGATCGCGCCCCTTTCATGAAGACGGTTGCATATTCCGGCGCCATAAAGTTAGCGGCGCCGCCAAAAACACCATCGGTATAGGTATCGTTTTCTTTAGAGTTTTGCTTATTGCGATCCTGTATATAAAGCGTATATTCCCTATCTTCATCTATTGCCAGATCGAAATCGGATAATTGTAATTCATAAAATGTACCGTTATATCTTATTAAATAGTTTGCCAGTTTAACGTCTCTATGGTGAATTTTATTTTTTGCTAAGTAGGCTAAGGGAGCCAAAATAGCTTTTATCAGGCTTAACTGGTGTAACTCGCTCTCTTGGGGAAATTTAGCGATAAATTTCTCAAGGCTTCTCCTATTAAAATAGGCACATTCTACACACAAATCTTGATTTTTAAAGTATAGAGATATTTGCGCTATATTTGGATGATCTAACGCTTGCTGCAGTACAAGTCCTTTATATATTTCAGGGTTCTGCACTAAATTAGCCGCTGTGATTTTTGTAAAAGCAAATGGAACTATTTCTTCTCTAATTTTCTTTAAGCGAAGTTCGTGAGTTTTATACGAACCTTTTCCAATGACTGTAGGCTTCATTTGCATTGGCTGGCTATCCTGAGGCTCTGCAGGCGTTGACGCAGCAAAGCCCGGCAAGCCATTGTTAACCAGATGGACAACTTGATGTTTCTCTGGATTTAAGCCAATTCTGCAAGCTACTCCCTCGCACTTAAATTCCTCTTTGGTTGAAGGAGTGTTTTTTTGTGCGGCCAGAACGCTATACATAGCCCTTATTGCCATTTTCAGCTGCAGGTTATTGCTGTTGATTTCATTTAAAAGCTCTTGCAGATTTTCTTGATTTAGGGCTGCGCTTGAAACTTCTTTGACCTTTTTTTCTTGCGGCAGCAATGATTTACTGGTATTGCCGGAAACCCGGCGTGTAGCTTTTAAAGTTCTATTAGGTGAGAAAGAAGGGCTTTGACTGCTGCTGCCTATCTCGGATAATTCCAAGGGGTCCGGTGTATTTCGAAAGGCTTCCAGGAGATGGCCGCCCAGGAAAGCAAATGCGGCGGGCGCTAACCCGATTATACCGGCAGTTTGTTCTAATACCCCCCCTTCACGTCCTAGAGCCGCGTTAACTTGGTAACCGGCAAAATCCAACAAGGTATTCCGTCCCTGACATCGTTCCATGGCCCTATCCTAATGTTGTGTCATAAATAACAGATAATGTTCTATTTATGTTCTAATACGGCGCCATTATTTCTTGCCAGAGGATTTATAAAAAAAGTGAGAGATCCCGTACCTCTGCTATATGCATTAAGTTAAGGAATCAAATAGCCGCTTCAGCCCGGCAAATCTTGATCTTAATCTGCTTCTCTTCAACTTTTCTAAATCGGATTGATACGCGCCAAACTCTGATCGAAATGTGTGATAAGAAAGATTAAGATCGTGATCAAGACTTGCTATCAGACTTGTCAAACACTTCAGAATGGAGATTAACAGGACTCTTTTATGTTCGACGAGTCGAATATAATAAAAGCTGCGACTACATGTTTTTACCGCTTCGGCTTTTAGCTTAATGCATATGGGCAGAGGCACGGGATTGCAGTTTCGAAAGAAGTCTAAAGTCTATTTAATGAAGAAGACGCCGGAGTTGGGAACTTCTGGCTGGATGCCGCGAAGATAAATATACAAACAACCGCCATAACACTCTGCAAAATCTCTTGATTCCACTATATGCAAATAGCGGCGCAGGGCTTCGCGGTAGATGCAGCTCTGCAGATCGTAACCGTTATCAACCATCGCCTGCATTAAATGTTTTTCTGAGTAATAAGCGGCATCAGGCCCTAGCCAGTTGCTTTTCCAGTCCACGATATAATATTTCCCTTCATAACTAAACACGAGATCGATGACCCCTTTAAGACTATCTTCAGTCGGCAGGGAATGCAATACAGGATGTGAAAGGCTTTGGGCTGCCGGATAAAGGAACTCCATTTCCCGATACATTTGATCAGGGGATAATAGGCCCAAACTAAAATTTGGCGCAATTATCGGCAGAGAATGATGCCAGCACTGATAGAGAATTTCAGCTAAAGCGGTTTTCCAGGGTAGATAGCGCTTATCCAGCAAAAACTGTTCGACAAAGGGTTCTAATGCCACCGCTTGACGCAATGCCGGGCTCCCCTCTAAGGGAAATTTTTCCAGCAATTTATGCAGCAGAGTTCCAGTGCCGCTGCTTGAGGGCAGCGTATGCATATTTTTGACAGCTATTTGAAAGTCATTTGGCGCTTTCAGCGAAACTGTTGCAGCATGCGCGGTGGATAAGCTAGAGAAAGAGTGCATATATTGCCGCGGCCAGGAGCAATGGTAAATGCACGGAGGCACTAACCGGGGTATTTTTTTATCCAGATTCACTGTCCCTGCAGCACTAGGCATTAGGAATTGCCAGCTCACAAGCTTTGATTTTTCCAGCTCCATAAGGTGATTTCGCAAAACTTGCAGAGGAGAAGGGCCATAAAACTCTAAATAAACCTGCAGGGGAGAACGCTCCCCGATCTCGCCACCATTTATCAGAGCAATCGGCAAATATAAACGTTCTTTAGCTCTAGTGACAGCTACATAAAACTGCCGTATTTTTTCCGCATCCTTTTCTTTGCAGTGGAGCTGATACATTTCACTTTGCTTATCGATAGGCCCATAATACCGCTGCTGTCCGGTATATAAAGTCATCAAGTCTTCATTGCCTGGAGGTTCCCGGATTAATCCCAATGGAAATACGATGTCGAATTCCAAGCCTTTGCTCATGTGCAGTGTAAGGATATTCACTGCATCTTGGGTAAAGTCTTTGCGAATTTTCACATCTTCCTCTTCATCTGCACTGCCTTTTTGCAAACTTTTTAAATACGTCAGCAAGCGTATCGGAGAGGGTCCATTGGCCATTTGAAAGGTCAGCACTGCTTCCGCTAGCTGGCAAAATTCCTGGTATAACTCCTCTCCGCCTGTTTTTCTTATAAGGGTTTCGGCTAAATTATATTGGCTGTCAAACCACACTGTCTGCAGCAGCTTTTCCCAAAATCGTGAAAATCCCTCCTCAAATAGGATTTGCTGCCATCTTTTAAACAATCCGGCAATTTGCTCCAACAGCCCTGTTTGACTTGTCAATTGCACAACTTGCTGATGATTCCAGCAAAGCAAACAGCTGCCCAGAGCAGCCTTTATTAGATGAAGATTTCCGGGACTTAGGACTGCTTCTAAAACTTCAATCATGGCAGCAACTGCGGGAGATTCTGCTAAATTTTCTTCCCTTTGCGTAATGCATGGAATGCCTTTCCTTTTCAGATAAGCTGCTGCCCGTTCTGCCTGCAGCCTATCTGCTACCAATAAAGCCCAACAGCTAAAAGAGCGATTCATTTTCTGATTAAGCCGCATAATTTCAGAGGCAAGAAATGGAAAGAAATATTCCTCTTCAAGGCTTTGCAAATTTTCTTTGGCTTCCGGATTGACTGCACATATATGCAAAGCCCCTACATTATCTTCTAAAAGTGTATTTTGCTTTTCAGGAGGATAAGCGACCGCCTGGCACTCCAGCGAACGTGCAAGTCTCGGCAGGGCAATAAGTCCCGGCTGTTTAGCGCTGTCAAAAAGCGCGTTCAGGCAGGCGACCAAAGCCGGCTGCGAGCGGTAATTCGTATTCAAAAATAAGCGCTTTTCTTCGCCTATCTCTTGGATAGCTTTGAGATAGGTGTAGATATCTGCTTGCCGAAAAGAGTAAATAGACTGTTTAGGATCTCCCACTAAATAAAGAGGCATCCCCCGCGAGGCAAATAGCTTGCTAAAAATTTCCCACTGCAGCGGGTCGGTGTCTTGAAACTCATCGATAATTGCCGCTTTGTAGCGGGCGCTTATTCGCTCTGCAAATGCCGGACGGCCAGCTGCCGCAGCCATTGCCTGAAGCAAAGTGTCATTAGTAAATAGGTCCTGTTCCGCTATATGCTTTGCAAATAGCTCTTGTCCGCATCCGGCAATTAGTGCAAAAATTGCGGAAGGGTCGCTGGCCTTATCCACCAGCTGCTCTATTTTTTGCTCTAGCAGGCCTGTCAAGTGCGGATAGTGCAAGCTGTCCGGAGGGATTGCCTTCACTCCTCTTTTTTTCAAACGTTCCGGCTTAAAAAATTTGACCCAGTAAAGCCCGTCAGCAATTAGCTGTTCGAAATCAGCCGCAGACGCCTCTGTTTTTTCCAAAGCTTTGGCAAAGCTAGCAATACGTTTTAAGCCCTGTTCACGAGGCACTTTTGTCAATTGGCAATAATTTTGTTCTAATGCCAGGTAATCTTCTATTACATATTGTGCCTTAAAAGGTCCCTGAGACTTAACGGCAGTAAATTCTAGAATAAACTCGGCTGCAAGCTGGCAGTAAGAAGGTCCAGCTGCAATAGGCCCTAATTGAATTGCAGATAACAATCTGCTTTTAAGTTGCTCAGGATCGGACCGGTGATGGCTTAAAAGGATTTTTAATTGCTGCGGCGAGACCAGCTCATTATCGATTTCAGAGCGCAAAAGGTCATCAAGCAGCCTATTTTCCTGGGCAGATGTTAAAAGGGCTGTTTTTCCCATTTCCACAGACCAATCAGCCTCAATATTGTGCTCGCTTAAAGCGCGCAGGCAAAAACCATGGATTGTAAAAATCGCCGCTTGATCATAACCGTAGATGGCCTGTTTCAATCTATGAAGGGCAAGGTGCACAGCTTCTCCTCCTCCTTCAATAATAGCCTGCAAGTAGTCTCGTTGGGAAGATCCTGACTGCAGTTCTTGCACTGCGGCCTGCAGTGTTTTGCGGATGCGTTCTTTTAATTCCTTTGCAGCTGCCCTTGTAAAAGTGACTACCAGAATCTCTGAAATGGATAAAGCTGCACCCTCTTGCGGCGCTTCCAATAAGAGCCTGGCCGCAATATTTTCGATAGAAAAAGTCTTGCCGGTCCCTGCGGAAGCTTCAAGCACCAATGATTGCCGGATATTTTGCCTGCGGTCCAGGACATCAAACGGTTTCATTTTTTTCCTTTGAAAATATTCAGAAGGGGTTCATGCAGTTGTTTGACGACAGAACATCCCTTAGCGAATAAACCCTCATCCAAATGCATGGATTTTGCATGAATGCCCAAGGACCAGACTGCATAACGATCCAAGTATTCTTTTTGGAAATCGGCATTGTAGATTTTCTTATTGAGCGCTGTGTAATCCTGCTTTAACAAATGTGTCAACCATTTAGGCATGGAGAGGTGCGGTGTCTGACAAGCTTGCCAATAGTATTCTACAACTTTTCCCAGCCAAATTTCCGATTGTTCAATCGGATAGGGCTGAACTAACGCTGATTTTACCCAAATGATCTGCGCCTGGTATTCTTCCGGTAATTGCCTTACAATTAAACCATACAAGAGAATATCGGCAAGATTCTCTGCAATTTTATCCTCTTTTTTTTCAGCCAATAATAACAATCCTTGAGGCGCAACAAATTCGAGCTTGCCTGCTATTTCAACATCGCAATCCTTTACCCGCATCTTTATAGCGGGCAGCTTATAACAATTGGCCTGCTTTACTGCTGCAGACGCTTGCGCATCTAGCTCCACAGCCATTATTTGGGCAGCTTCTAACCTGATCGAAGCGCAGCAGGCAATCCAATCGCTAATATTTTTCTCTACCTGATTCTTAGCTGCTTGCTTAAATATGCCTACCGGCAATTCGCCGCGCTTTTCACAACGTTCGATAATTGCAGGTATCGTTTGCGTCAAACTGCCCCTCCAAATTTGGTAAAGGTCCAATGGATGCAAAGCCAGTTTTTCTTGAGGCTCCTCTGCAGATTCTTTTAAAGAAAGTTGCAAAGTATTTTTTAAATAACATTTAAGAGGGTTTTTTAGAGCAAGGCGCAAATCTGCAAGATCTATGCTTGTTTTGCCTTCTTTTACCTGCAGCGGGTTAGCTTCGCTATTGGCAACCGCAAAACAAAATGGCCGCTCTTTGGAGGTTAGAGCTGCTTTAGCTAAGCCAAAATTAAATTGCGAACTGCTGCTGCAATGGCCTTCTCCTGAAAAGCACTGCGCACTGTATGCCGTAAAAGGATGTGTGATCGTCAATGCTTTTGAAGGCGGCTTTCCATCTATGGCATACCCTTCATCCAGATATTGAAACAATTCGGAAACCAGAATAGATGGTTTGTCTTGCTCACTGCATTTTGGATAACTGATCAATAGCTGTTTTCTTGCTGAAAGCAAAGCCTCCAAAAATAAATAACGATCAAAATCTGAAGGAGCGGGGTTATAATCCGCCAGTTGGTTGCCGGCCATAAGATTCAAACTATCTTTTATTGCCTGGCGGGGGAAAGCCTCTTCACTCATACCCAGCAAGTAAATGACCTTTGCAGGTATAGCGCGCATAGGTAAAAGCGAACAAAAGCGAATAGCCCGTAAATGATTCTCCCGGTAATTCAAATTTTTTTGGCTCAAATAAGTCTGAAGGTGTCTTTTAATTGATTGCCAGGGAAATTTGGCTGTTTTTTCAAACTTTCCGGAAACCTGGCGCAAATCAGCAGTAAATAATTGCAAGGCAGTGCTTTCATTTTGTTTATCGATAGAAATTAGATAGGCCTCTGCTAAGCTGTCCAGGAAATCTGCCCATTCAGCCAGAGTAAATTCGTTGCTTGCAGCCAATACTGCAAGGTCTTTTCGCAATGCCCGGATCACTTCGAGCAATTTGCCTAACAACACCCCTTTCGTCCCTTCAATCGGAATTGCAAAAGCAGGAAGGGCGTTAAATTGCTGCTCTTCTTTAGTCAATAATCCTGCCATAAGCCGGGAAAAGCCATGCTCCCATGTTCCTTGAAATTCAGGTGCAAGCTTGGCCGCACACCCGTTCCGCATTAAAATCTCTAGCCTATGTGCAACATCTACTCCCCAAACAATCTCAGCAGAGATTATCCATTTTTTCCAAATTTCAAGTTCGGCCCAAGTAAATGAAAGCCCTTTCTGCACTTCCTGGTATTCTAATAACTCCAGGACATCTGCTGCACTCCAACGACTCTCTGCTAGCTGCAGCAAGCAGGCGAATGCGCGCATATACCCTGTATGATGGGAAAGCTGCAAATCGTAGATTTGGTAATCCAGTGAAGACGCCTCTGCACCGAAGACAGCCTTAATAAATGGCGCATAAGCCGAGATATCAGGCGCCATGACTAAAATTTCTTCCGGATACAAGCCTTGCCCGGCGGTTAACTTAAGAAGAGTATCATAGAGGATTTCTACTTCCCGTTTTTTACCTGAAGCAATGTGAAGAGTAATGGAATTTTCAGTAAATTCTACGCATTCTTTACTCCGGCTCTTTGGATTGCGCAACAATAAAATATCGGCTTGAATTTTCTCCAACAAAGTGGGCGGCGAGCTTGCCGGCTCAAGGATCAATTCATCTGTGAGCAATTCATTAAAGTGTTCATATTGCGCAATTGTTTCAGGAAGGCAATAGCTTTCATCACTAATGCGGGCGTGCCGGCCAAGGTGCTTAAGCATTTCCCTTCCCAGTTTGCCCAGATTGGCTAAAAGAGGATTCCTATCCTGCAAATATTCTTCCAACTCTAATGCAAATTGATGGGATTGATTTTGCTGTGCTGCTGCATGCAATAAGCGCAAAGCTTCGCGGTCGCTGCTAATATCCTCCCAGTATATAGCACAAGGAGATAACTGATACATATGCACAGATAAATACTGCGAGGCTTGTGCCAGAAATTGCAATTGGGATGCGGGGATAAAGCTAAAGGCAAAAAGGTGGATTTCCGGAGAAGCCTTAGCAAGGCATTGATTCGTTTGAACCAACGCCTCAGGAAATGTAATTTCCGGATATTTTTGCTGCACGCGCTGCCATAAAATTTGCTGCCAATGGGTATTGGATGAGTGCTCCCAGCTTTGCAGCATCCTTGGAGCAAAAAGTGCATATTGCTTGAATAAACGCGCTACCTGTTCAGAAAGTTTAGCCGTCCGCTTTTGACTTTTCAGAGTTTGAGCATCCGATGGATGGAGATAGCGGCAGAGTTCTGCCGGTAAAATGCCTGCATGAAGCATGTTTTTAAATTCAAGCTCTGCAAACGCAGCTAATTCAAGCAGGGTGGGGAGGCGGCTGTTAAACCTGCATTCGCAAGCATCGCCTTGAACTGCCGAATGCAGGTTAAATCCCTCGGTAAGCAGCTGGGTAATTTTTTCAAAACCGCTATCTAAATAATCGGTCTCAACACCCATAAAAATATCAACCTGTGCCGCTAACTTACTAATTACCCAAGATTTCATTAACGGACTTGGTACAATTAACAATCTCCTTTTAAAAGGAGATGAACCGGTGAATAAACGAGTTTTTAAGGCATTGAGCAGAGATTCCACTCTATTGCTGTAATAAACCTGCATGGTTAGTTGCACTCTTTTAGAGCTACTCTATTATTAACATTAATAAATAAAAAAACTTGTATCGAAAGGAAAATAAAGCCATATTTATGTTAAAATCCGACTTGCTACCTTATAATAAGTCATATTCGAAAGTTTTTTCTCTCTAAGAGCTCGAATCTGACTCTTAGAAGGCAGCAAGTCGGGTTTAAACTACCATAATTTCTTTCCAGCACTTCATATAGGCTCAGAAAAAAATTGAGAAAAATATATGCACGACTTATTGACCAAACGCTTCTCTTCCTTCACTTATCTCAATATTACCCAGTTTTTAGGCGCTTTAAATGATAACATATTCAAGTT
This sequence comes from Verrucomicrobiota bacterium, assembly GCA_023428915.1. Classification (GTDB taxonomy): domain Bacteria; phylum Chlamydiota; class Chlamydiia; order Chlamydiales; family JAEYWL01; genus JAEYWL01. Next base: position 1,769 of record JAEYWL010000008.1, on the reverse strand, counting down.
ATTAACAGTTTATTTTCTTATCACTCTCTGGGGCATTGAAAATAGCCACTTTATCCTGTCCACAACAGGGGCAACTTTTGTGATTCCATTTTTACTTTTTTCTTCTACATCCGGGATGCTGGCCGATAGGTTTAGCAAACGAAACATCATCGTATTCGCTAAAATTCTTGAACTGCTCGTCATGGTTTGCGGAGTGCTTTCATTTGCATATGCCAGCACATTCGGCACTTATTTAACCCTTTTTCTACTAGCTGCACACAGCGCCTTATTTGCTCCATCTAAATATGGCATTGTTCCGGAACTTGTAAGTAATGATAAAATCTCCAAAGCTAACGGCATGATGACCTCATTTACTTTTTTAGCCATTATTTTGGGAACATTTCTTGCTTCCTTTATCACAGAAGTCACCGGACGGAATTTCATATTAGCTTCTCTTTTATGCACAGTGATTTCTTTGGCTGGGGTCATGACAAGCTTTGGAATTGAATACACTCCTCCTTCAGGAAGCCAAAAAAAATTAAACGTGCATTTTATCAAAGAAATTATAGGCACCTTAAGAATGGCGCGCCAATTCCCCTCGCTGTTGCAATGCATGGTTGGATCGGCATTCTTTCTTTTTATCGGCGCCTTTATGCAATTAAATATTATCCCTTTTGCAGTTGAATCTTTGCATCTTTCAGATGTTCAAGGAGGATATCTATTTCTTCTAACAGCTTTGGGTATCGGCACAGGTTCTTTAATTGCCGGCAAAATTTCAGGAAAAACTGTTGAACTTGGCATGGTGCCCATTGGTATTTTAGGCATAACCTGCGGATTATTTCTCCTTGATTTTTTCTCAAGCCACATTCTAGCTGTAATTCCTTTAGTGCTTATTTTGGGCATGTTTGGCGGCATTTATGAAATCCCCTTGGACTCCTATGTACAAGCCACAAGTCCTTCGCAATTCCGAGGGCAATTTGTGGCAGCCACTAATTTTATGAGTTTTGTAGGGGTCTTATTTGCATCGCTTTTTGTCTATTTTTTAAATGCCATTTTCAGTCTGCGCGCCGATCAAGCTTTTACTGTGATGGGTTTTTTTACGGCAATTCTCACAACGGCCTTTGGTTTTCAATTTTTTGATTACCTTACCCGTTTTATAGGCACAATTATTTGCAGGATTCGCTTTCAGGCAAGCTTCCCAAAAAAAGAAGAAATTCCAGAAAAAGCTGTAATCTATGTCTGCAAACATACGGCGTGGAATGACACACTGCTTATCCTCGGCTCCCAACGAAGGCGCATCCGCTTCTTTATTGAGCATGAGCAAAATCATAGCAAATGGCTAAAGAAATGCTACCGTCTGCTAAAAGTAGTATTAGTGCCCTCTATAGAGCCTTTAGAAAAAAATAATGCCTGCATAGAGCAAATTAAGAGCTCCCTGGCAAAAGGTATTTCCGTTTGCATTTTTGCCGACGATGACGACCTAGAGAAAAAAATCCACAAGCTCATGCACTCTTATTCATTTAAAGAAATCTTATCCCAGCAAGAATGTCAAATTGTGCAAGTAACTATTCAAAAAGCTGAAAACCAAGGTTATTTTGACTGGCTGAAATGGAAGAAGTTCCGCGCCCCAGCTTCAGTGGCTTTTAATAGCCCTGAGACTGCTTAGACCCTGATTGCTACCCAAACTTGTCATATAAGCTTTAGTTAGATCCAGATGCGTAGGATTGATTTGAGAGTAAGGGTAATCCCTTACCGAAAATCAAGACTTAGCAGATGGATTTAACTAAAGC
>JAEYWL010000105.1 GCA_023428915.1 Verrucomicrobiota bacterium | reverse complement strand
AATTAGACAATCGATCTGACGCATCTAACGCCTTGCCAAGGGGAAGAACCCTTGGCTTCGGCATTATCTGCGCCATCTCAATTATCTAATTAAGCTTGTGCTAAGATTTAGGGGACAACTTGGGTTTGAATAGTAGATCCCCCGATTTGAACTGTTCGGCTTGGTCCATCCGTCAGAAATACTACTTTAGCAGGAACTTGTTCAGATAATCCTAAAATATTAGCAGCATAAGCACCTGCTGGCTGAATACGCATGCCGTCTCGGTGAACTAAGGCTTCTGCTATTTTTTCTGGAGATGGTTGAAGCCGACCAAGAATGGGATGTTCTTTTGGAAAATCATATATTCCTCTTGCCAGGCGGCGAATAATGCCTTTTTGGACAAGTCTATGAAGGACGATATCGACGGCTTCTCTACTGCCTAAATCCAAGAAATCGGTTGGAACGAATACAGCACCATCCCCCTGAGCTTTTATAGCTGCTAATATTTGAGAGTCGACACTTTTGGCTTGTTTTCTATTAGTCTTCATGTAAGAAATATTAACCTCTTTTTCTTACAACAAGCAAGAAAAATTATTAATATGATTGTCAAAACAACCAATTCCCGGTCTATTTTACGATTGCAGAGTAGTTTTGTAAGAAATACCGCATTATTTTTCTTACAAAATAAAGTAATCTTTGATCTTTAAACCCAACTTGCTACCTTATAATAAGTCATATTCGAAAGTTTTTTCTCTCTAAGAGCTCGCAAAAATCAGTGGGCCATATTATTAATATGACCCACTGATTTTCAAGGCTTCGTGGTCTTAAAGGAAAAGAACTCGAATCTGACTCTTAGAAGGTAGCAAGCCGAGTTTTAATTAAATCGATTTTTTTGTGCTGAAATCATATAAATCTTGTCGAAGTCAAGCGAAGGTCCGGAGAAGCCTAATCTCAATAGATATGAACTTAAATAATTGATTTTTAAGTATTATGCAAGAAGTCCTGTTTTCCATAACATGGCCTTATGAAAAGACTGTTTTTTGCATTTGAAATTCAAGCCCCATGGCCTGAAAAACTACCGCCAGGAAGAGTTTTAGATATTGGACAACGTCATTGTACAGTTATTTTTCTTGGAAATTTAGAAGAAAAACCGTTATTGGATCTACTGCCTGAACTTCCCTTGCCGCCTTTTAAGCTTACTCCTGCCGGTGTTTTCGACCAATATATGTTCCTGCCTGTAAGATATCCACGAGTGGCAGCCTGGCATATTAATTGGGGGCCTTTCAGAGAAGCAATGAATGATTATTGGGAGCTCATACACCTTTTTTTACACAGTAAAGGGATTAAAGTAGAGAGAAAACACAATTTCTTACCTCATGTAACATTAGCTCGCAAACCTTTTATACAGAAAGATTGGGAAAACATATTTACAACAACCCCTCTTTTAGGCTCTTCATTTGCATTATATGAGAGTCTAGGCTCAAGCCGTTATCAAAAAATTTGGGAGCATCCTTACATTTCGCCTTGGGTAGAGATCGAACACACTGCAGATATTGCCTTTACGATTTTAGGCAGAACCCTGCAAGAGCTGCAGCTATATGCTCAGCTAGCGCTGGCCTTTAAATATCCTCCATTGGCTAACTACATTCAGATGTTGAGCTCTCCTGAAACTATTGATGATATTATAATTGCCCTTAATGAAATGATCGGAAAGGCTGATACTGAAATTGGCTGCCCTTTGAAAGCTGTGAGTTTTCATGGAGAGGCGCAGCGGATTGACAACCTGCTGCACTGGGAGATGATTGTCGATGTTTGACCTCCAAGAATTTGGCAAATCCATGTATCTCATTCCAAAGACTGGTTCTATGAAAGTGCCAGGCTTGCTGGTCGCGAATGCAACCTTGCTCAAGGAACTTGAAATTGAACAACCATTGGAACAAGTGCGCAATGTTGCCCATCTTCAGGGCATTACAGGTTACAGCATAGCTATGCCGGATATTCATTGGGGATATGGTTTCCCTATTGGTGGAGTTGCTGCTACAGATGCAGACGAAGGGGTGATTAGCCCAGGCGGGGTGGGTTATGACATCAATTGCGGGGTGCGTTTAGCTATTTTGCCTCTTAAGTATTCAGAGCTAGATGAACGCCAGCAACGCCGCCTCTTGCAAGAATTATATCGCCTAATTCCTTCCGGAGTAGGCCAAGGAACAAAACAAGGCAAACTCAATGAGCAGGATTATCGTGAACTCATTGCAAAAGGTTCTCGTTGGTCAATTGAAAAAGGGTTTGGCTTAGAGCAAGACTTAGAATGCACAGAAAGCCACGGCCTGATTGCCGGCGGCAATTGCCAGTGGGTATCTGATTTGGCAAAAAATAGAGGGGCCTCACAACTGGGTTCCATTGGCTCAGGCAACCACTTTGTAGAAATTGGCTTGGTAGAAAAGTTGTTATTGCCGGAAACAGCAGCGGCCTGGGGAGTACATGAAGGGCAAATTTATCTGCTCATTCATTCAGGGTCGCGCGGTTTCGGCCATCAAATTTGTCAAGATACCCTGAATGCCTTTATTCAAGATGGCTATGCCAAAGGTTTACCCGATAAGCAATTAGTGGCGGCGCCAATAAAAAGCCCGGCCGGGCAAAAATATATAAGTGTTATGGCAGCCGCAGCTAATTTTGCTTTCAATAACCGGCAGCGGATTTTACACCAAGCCCGTCAAGCAATTCAAAATGTACTTGGCATTGCACCTGAGGAGGTGCGCCTTATTTACGATGTTTGCCACAATATTGCCAAATTTGAAGAATACCAAGTAGATAATAAGCTGAAAACTCTTTGCGTGCATAGAAAAGGAGCCACAAGGGCTTATGGCCCTGGGCATAAAGAGCTCAACAGCCTTTACCGCAAAACTGGGCAGCCTGTGCTTGTTCCAGGGGATATGGGGCGCGCTAGCTATTTGATGGTTGGATTGGGGAACCCTATTACTTGGTGCAGTGCCTGCCATGGTGCGGGAAGAGCTAAAAGCCGGATTAAATCAATGAAAGATTGGAGCGGACGGGACTTGATTACACATATGCATAAGCAAGGCGTGCTTGTAATGGCCGAGTCCTCCAAGACAATCGCTGAAGAAATGCCTGATGCCTACAAAAATGTTGAGGATGTCGTACAAGCAGTTCAAGAAGCCGGCTTAGCAAATATGGTGGCCCGGCTAAAACCCCGCATGGTCATCAAGGGATAATGAGAAAATTTTTTAGCGCGCTTTTACTTTGCTTTTTTTCGGTGTATGGGGATGTTGCCGACTCTATTATTCCACAGCTAAATCAGCTTAAGCATGAGGCGGGGAATGGTCCTGCGTTGCGTATAATGACTTACAATATGTTGTACAATGTGGCAAACGCCGAGCGCAAACTGCCTGAAAAACATCGCTGGCCGCAGCGGATGTACCGTCTAGCTGAGTATTTGCAATTTTCCTGTCCAGATCTAATTGGCAGCCAAGAATTGCAAGAAAGGCAAATACAAGATCTTATGGCCCTCATTGGAAATGTCTATGCTTGCTATGGAGAAAAAACCAGAGAGAAAGAGGGAAGGACAGATACGAATGCGATTTTCTATAATCCCTATCGTTTACAGCTAGTTGAGGGGATAACCGTGCCGTTTGGAAATCAAACCGGCGGCAATGCTTTTACTTATTGTACATTTTACGACCGCTATGCCCATAGAACTATGAGTGTCGTGAATTTTAAATTAACTTATGGCTTAACTTGGGAACCAATTAAAAAAAGAAAGCTGGAAGCGGTTCAACTGGCCCAATTTGTCAATCGGCTGCCGCAGGATCACTTAATTATTGTATTAGGCGATTTCAATATCATACCTTTTTTGGACGGTGAAGCTATTCCACAAATTTTAGCTAAGGCTTTTTTACAGGATTCTAGAAACTTGACAAGCTTGGTCTTTGGCCCGGCATGTTCCAGCACCAATTCTATTTTTCTAACCCCATTTACTGGACCTGAAATTACCGGATTGATCCCCGACAGAATTTTTGTGAAAAACAATGGAAGAGTTCTTAGTTGCGGCATAGACCCGGGGAGGGTAGATGGTGAATTCCCGTCCGACCATTTGCCTGTCATCATCGATATGGAATAAAAGCAAAGAGGAGTCCTCTCTAGGCGTTCTAGAAAGAGCCCCTCTTTTTCTGGTTGTAAACCTTTATTCTTTGCTTTGCTTGCGCTTGCGCTCGTTTTCGGTCAAGTAGACCTTGCGCATTCTAATGGCATCAGGTGTTACTTCAATTAGCTCATCATCTTGGATATAGTCAATGGCCTGTTCCAAAGTGAATTTTCGCGCCGGGGTGAGAATGATGTTTTCATCGCTGCCGGAGGCGCGTACGTTGGTTAATTGCTTACCCTTGATAACGTTGACGATGAGGTCGTTTTCACGGCTGTTTTCGCCGACCACCATGCCCTCGTATACGTCATCGCCAGGGCCTACAAACAGCACACCGCGGTCTTGCAGGTTAAAGCAAGCATAGCCGGAAGTTTTTCCTGGGCATATGGAGATCAGCACCCCGCGGGCTCTGCCAGGAATTTGCCCTTTCCAGGGAGCAAATTTTTCAAAAACGGAGGTAAGGATACCCAAACCACGGGTGGCTGTCAGGAATTCATTGCGGTATCCCATCAATCCGCGTGTAGGAATAAGGAATTCTAATGAAGTGATCTGGTGTTCATTGGTATGCATATGCTGCATTTCACCGCGTCTCTTGGAGAGCTCTTCAATTACTGAGCCGGTGTATTCTTCAGGCACTTCAATATACACTTTTTCTATAGGTTCGCAAAGCTCGCCGTCAATTTGCTTGGTGATAACTTTTGGCTTGGAAATGCTGAACTCAAACCCTTCACGGCGCATAGCTTCGATCAATACAGCGAGGTGCAGCTCTCCGCGGCCTGCTACAGTCACTTTATCTTGATCGGCTTCAGAAGTCTCAATCGATAAGGAAATGTTGGAGCGCTTTTCTTTTTCCAAGCGGGCGCGCAGTTTGTTCATAGTGACATGCTTGCCGCTGCGTCCGACAAAAGGACTGCTATTGACTGTCATGTCGATAGAGACTGTGGGTTCGTCCAATTTAATTGGCGGCAGAATTACGATATTGTTTAGGTCGCAGAGGGTATCGCCAATGGTAACGTCTTGTATGCCCGATAAAGAAACGATGTCGCCCACGCCGGCTTCTTCCATTTCTTGGCGTTCAATTCCAAGGTGGCCTTCGATACGGGTCACTTGAAACTTGGTTTGTTTGCCGGCTTCGTTGATGTGCATTAATTGCTGCCCTTTTCTGACTGTCCCTTGCAGGATTCGTCCGCAGGCTTGGCGTCCGACGTAATCATCATAAGTAATTGTGGCAGCCTGCATAAGGAATGGGTCTTCCAACTTGCCTTCCGGCACAGGAACTGCAGCAATAATGACCTCAAATAAGGGGCGCATATCTTCCCTAGGATCATCCAGATTCTTGGTGGCAAAGCCGGAAAGGCCGGAAGCATAACAGTAAGTAAAGTCGAGCTGCTCATCATTGGCGCCAAGTTCAGCAAATAGATCGAATGTTTCATTGAGCACTCTTTCCGGATCAGCATGCGGACGGTCAATCTTGTTAAGCACAACGATCGGCTTTAATCCCATTTTCAAGGATTTTGAAAGCACAAAACGGGTTTGCGGCATTGGACCTTCTTGGGCATCAACCAGCAGTATTACGGAGTTGACCATGCCGAGCACTCGTTCCACTTCGCCGGAGAAGTCCGCGTGTCCCGGGGTATCGATAATGTTGATTTTGTAGTCTTCGAAATAAATTGAGGTGTGCTTAGCAAAAATAGTAATCCCGCGCTCTTTTTCCTGATCATAGGAGTCCATGACCCGTTCGGGAATGTGCTGGTTATCTCTAAAAATTTGCGACTGCTTTAAAAGACTATCAAGCAGGGTCGTTTTGCCATGGTCAATGTGGGCGACAATAGCAATATTACGGATTTTTTCCGGCTTCTTCATTATTTACCTAGATATGTGATCGTTTAAATGGATAAAGTATACTAAAAAAGAAGATTGAAAGAAAGGCAGAAGTCAAACGGGGCAGCGCCCCGTTTGATAGATGATTAGATCTGGCCGCGTGCTTCGATGCCGCGTGAAGCATCGATGCCGACTGCCAGCCAAGCTTTATTAAGTTTTTCTTGAACTTCTTGTTTATCGCCTGGATACATGATCCCAGCCATGTCGTGCAGTGCCTTAGCGAACTCAGGCATGGTGCTGTCTTTTTTAACTTTACCGCTCATGAGAGTGTTGAACCATAAGGTGCCAGGCACAGAGTAGGAGTAATAGCCGCCTTTCTTCGTTTCAAAATCCCATTGGTCATTGTAGATGCCAACTTTGGTTGCTTCTAGAGCTCTTTCGCCAAGTGGTTTTGACATGGCAAATAGATAGAAGGCATGGTTTGCAACACCAGAGTTGATATGCACGCCGCCATTGTCTTGAGAACCCTTATAGCGATCTTGGTAATTAGGCTTTTGTGGATCTTCAGGATAGGCTGTTCCAACGTTTTCAAAATCTCTTAAGGCATATTCTTTGCCCTGTGCATCGCGAAGCAGGCCATAGCTCATTTGCCAACCATGTTTTCCAACTGCTTCATCGACAGTCATCGTGGAGGTATAATGCTTAATTAACAGACCGAACACGTCTGAAATGTGTTCATTTAAAGCACCGGCATCACCATTATAGACTAAGCGGGCACCTGTAACACCGTGGGTGATTTCATGGCCAACCACATCCAAAAATTTCCAAAAGGCATCCCATATTTTGCCGTCGCCATCGCCAAATACCATTCGAAGTCCATCCCAAAAGGCGTTGTCAAGGTTTTTATCGTAATGGATGACAGCTTTAACATCTTCTCCATGACCAGTGACAGAATTGTGATTATGAACCCTAAGATAGAAATTCAATACATTTTCAATATGGCCTAAAGCTGTGGAAGCAGCTTCTTCAACGTGTTTATCTTTGGTTCTCTCTGTGATCACTACTGTATCATCAAAGTTAAATCTATTGTTATGTCCATCTTTAACAATAATATTAGGATTGCTCTGCTTAGTCTGGGTAGAGGAGTCAGAACCGAAAATTTTACCAACGATATTATCTAAAAAATCTTGCCTCGCTTCTCGGAATTTCTTTGTAATCTCACTAGTTATTTGAAAGCGTTTTTCGCTTTTAATTCTTTTTTCACCATTATGAAGGATATTCCACTCTTCTTGTTGCTTTTTTGCAAATTCGCTGTGATGTGTTGAAAGTATATTGCATGAAGGGCAGCAGCTATCTTTAGGTTCTATAATGGTGACATTTTGTCCAGTATACATTTTTACTGCGCCGGCAGCTGAAGAGTCAGCTAACACGGTTTGAGGGAGACTTTGGTCGACTCTAAGATCAACACTTTTTAGGGTGAATTCTGATTTAACCATTTGAACCTCCTAACTTTGGACTCTGATTGCTGCTTTCTTATTAAGCTAGTAATCAGGGTTTAAAGATATTTTATTGACTTTTGCGGCTCTAAATGCGCAGAGGATGGTCCTTATAGAACCTTCTTCCTTTTCAAAAAGTAACACAAATCGCAATTTTAAAATAAATATTTGCCGTGCGATTTTGCGATTACTATAATTTGAGTTGGACAATTACTCGTAACGAGGTTACCATTAACCCGTTAGATTAAGAATTTGAGGTCCTGTGGAAGAAGTGATACACCAACATGCTGATCAGCCGGAAGATGAGCATATTTATAGTGGTGATCTTCTCGATACAAAAACAGGGCATTTAGATGACTTGCTGAATGAAAAGCTTGAGCAAGCGCTGCATAAGCCGACTTCTCAAGTGATGCTGCATGAGTTGGCTAAAATTGCCTCTGAATATGATCCCATAGACCTGGCTCACGTCTCTACCCGCTTTCCTCCCAGCGCCCGTCCTGTCATTTATGAAAATCTGCCTGATTTGAACGCAAAGATCATTTTTATGATCAATGCCGGCAGCAATACCCGTACGGCAATTTTTCGCACCCTTGTTGAGTCGGAAATTGTTGAGTTAATTGAAAGGATGCCGCCTGATGAAGCTGTGGAGATGTTAGACGATGTTTCAGATAGGCGTCTGCGTAAAATTTTTGAACTGCTGGACAGCAAAAAAGCCCACCGCATCAGAGAACTGCAGAAGCATGACAGGCACAGCGCCGGCCGCCTGATGACCAATGAATTTTTTGCCTTTCATCTAAATGCCTCCATTGGCGAAGTCGCCGCTCAAATCCGCGACAATCCCGGTATCGACCTTACAAGACGTATTTTTGTGCTCAATGATCTCGGCGAACTTTGCGGCTTTATTCCTTCGCGCAACTTAATCATTAATCCGCCGGAAGTGCCAATCCGCCAGATCATGCGCCCCATTTTACACAAAGTCACAGCAAATGTGAGCCGTGATGAAGTTGTGGATTTGATGGAGCGTTACTCGATCCCCGCTTTGCCTGTCGTAGATCAGGAAGATCGCCCGATCGGCGTCATTGCTTATGAAGATGCTGTCGAGGCTCTTAAGGATATACATGATGAAACTATCGCTAATATCGCAGGTACTGCTGAAGGGATAGGAGAACGGGACGACCCCATTTTAAAACGTTTTTTATTGCGCGCCCCTTGGCTTGTAGTAACTGTTTGCGCCGGGTTAGTGACAGCCACTGCCATGTCCCATTTTAAGGACCATAGCTGGTATATATTTGTACCCTTTTTTGTGACATTAATTACAGGCATGTCTGGTAATGTAGGCATTCAATGCAGCACCCTATTAGTGCGCAGCATTTCTGCGGGCGAGCTGACAGTCGGCAACCGCAGAGAAGCCATCCGCAATGAGCTGCTTATCGGCTTAGTCATTGCAGTTGTGTTTGGCATTGCCTGCGGCTTAATCGTGCATTTTCTCAATCATTTCGGCATTCTTTTAATAGGCCCTAATTCATTTGCTGTAAGTACCATAGTTTCTTCTGGAGTTATGGTGGCTTGTTTGACAGCTACTTGCCTGGGTACCTTTTCACCCCTGTTTTTCGCCCGGCTGCAAATTGATCCAGCAGTGGCATCCGGCCCGACAGTGAATGCATTTAATGATGTGCTATCTACACTCATGTTCTTCTTAGCAGCTAGCGTTCTAAGTCAATTTTTCTTATAGGCAAATCATTATGGATCACCAAACAATCACAGAAAAAAACAGACCTTTAGTAAAAAAAAGAGTTGGCAGCCTTTCAATGCGTGAAAAAATATCCCGTTATTTTCAATTATACCGTCTTTCCTGGGCCGTGACATTAAAGAATACCTGGGAATATCTTAAAGTTGTGCAGCGGTTTTACTCTAATCGAACATTTGCCAGGGTAGACAGCGCCTTGTTGTTAAGCTATCTATGGACAAATCCTTTTGCTATTAGCAAAGAGTTTCTAGCCTCTCAAGGTGCGGAAGATGTATACCAATACGGCGAGACACCTTTAACTACCTTTGCTGAAATTGCGGCGAAAGCAGGCATTGCAAAACATGACACTTACCTTGAGCTTGGAGCCGGGAGAGGAAGGACTTGTTTTTGGGCCAGTATCTTTTTAGGTTGTTCTGTAAAGGGGATGGAACTTATTCCTGCTTTTGTAAGCAAAGCTGAAAAAATTGTAAGGCGCTACAACCTCCCTAACATTCAGTTTGCTCAAGAAAATTTTTTAACAGCCAGTTTTTCCGGAGCTTCGGTAATTTATCTATATGGCAGCACCTTGCCGGATGAGGAGATAGCTATCCTTGCGCAAAAATGCGCCGCTTTGCCGACAGGTACTAAAATTATTACCGTCAGCTACTCTTTAAATGAGTACTTGCCCAGCAACAGTTTTGAAATCATGCACTGTTTCCCTGCAGAATATACCTGGGGAAGCGCCGATGTGTATGTCCAGTATGTAAGGTGATGGCTAAAATGCCTGTTTATAGCTGCCTCAAACACTCACAGTATCGTGAGGGAGCCTATGCTTTTCTGCCGTTACGGCTTGAAGATATGGAGTCTATTCGAACTTGGCGCAATGAGCAAATAGAGGTGCTGCGGCAAAGGGAGCCAATAACCTCTGAGCAGCAATATAATTATTATCAAAATGTGATCGTCCCTGGCTTTATTGAAGTGCATCCGGAGCAAATTTTATTTAGCTTTATAATGCAAGATAGCTGTATAGGTTATGGAGGCCTTACACATATCGACTGGGAAAATTCTCATGCAGAGGTCTCATTTTTAGTGGAAACGAGGCGCACCTTCATACCGGAAACCTATACGCAGGATTTCTTGGCATTCTTAAAGCTATTGCAACAGGTTGCATTTAATGATCTGCAATTGCATCGCTTATTCGCGGAAACCTTTTCCTTTCGCACGGTACACATCGCTGGTTTAGAACGCGCCGGTTTTCATTTTGAAGGCAGATTGCAAGAGCATGTATTTAAACAAGGGCAGTGGTGGGATTCTCTGATGCATGGCTTGTTGAGAAAAGTAAATGAAGCATAAGCGCATTTTTATCAGCGGCGGTGCCGGCGTCATCGGTTCTGTAATGGTGCAGAAATTATTGGAACAGGGCGCAGAGCTTTTTGTTGGCGATCTAAAGCCCCAGCCACTTGAGTGGGAGGGTAAACTGCATTACCGCATGGGAGACCTTAACTACCTTGAAGCTGCGGAACTAGCTGATTTTCAACCTGAAATTGCTTTTCATTTGGCCGCAACCTTTGAAAGGACAGCGGAGAACCTTTCCTTTTATCAGGAGAATTTTCAACACAACATACAACTGAGCCATTTTTTGCTCGGTATTTATCATCGCATCCCCAGCCTGAAAAGAGTTGTGTTTGCCTCAAGCTATCTGGTTTATGATGGGGAAAATTACCTGTTTGACCAGCCGCAAAGCATTGCCAAACCCATACAAGAAAATGCGCTTAAGGAACCGCGTAATTTATGCGGCGCTGCAAAATTTTACCATGAGGCAGAGCTCAGCATGCTTGGCCTGTTCTCAAAATTTTCTTGGGCAGCCGCCCGCATATTTCGCGTCTATGGCAGAGGGTCGCGCGATGTGATTTCCCGCTGGATACGGGCAGTTCTTGCGCAGGAAGCCATTCAGGTTTTTCGGCCCGAAGGCCTGTTTGACTATATCTATGCAGATGATGTTGCAGAGGGCTTGATTCGGCTGGCTAAATCAGATTGGCAAGGGGCTGTAAATCTAGGCACCGGAAAAGCACGCAGAGTTCAAGAAGTCGTAGATATTTTATCAGCTTATTTTCCTGATTTAAAAAAAACAATCGCAACTTCAACAATTCCTTTTGAAGCCTCGCAGGCTAACATGAGCCTGTTCACCCAAATTACAGGCTGGCAGCCTCAGCATACGCTGGAAACAGCTATTCCTGAGATCCTCCGTTTTGAAGAAGCTGGAAAAAGCAAGCCTTTAGATGAGGGAAATTTACTGATCACCAGCTTGGCTAATAAAACACCCCTGGTTCATGCAGTGCGCAAAGCTTTGGCAAAAATAGGGGCGTCAGCTGCCATTCACGGTTGCGATATGAATCAAAACTGCCTGGGGCGTCATCTTGTCGATAAGTTTTGGGCAGCTCCTGAAATCAGCGATGATGCGATCCATGAATTTATCCATTATTGCCAAATTAATAATATTAAGCAGATAATACCTACGCGTGATGGTGATTTACTGTTTTTTAGCAAGCATCTGAAGGCATTTGAATATATTGGGGTATATGTAATGGTATCGGCGCACCATACTATTCAATTATGCCATGACAAGCTTGCCTTTTATAGGTATGCAGAAAAACATGGGTTTCCCATAATTCCAACCTATCCTGAATTGCCGGAGAACCAGCAAGAATTATACGTTGTTAAGGAGCGGTGCGGAGCTGGTTCTGTAAATATAGGCTTAAAGCTAAATAGGGTCCAAGCGGCAGCGCATGCAAAAAAACTAAACGATCCCGTTTTTCAACCCTATATTGAAGGTAAAGAGTGGAGCGTTGACCTCTATTCAGATCAGCAGGCCAGGGTTAAAGGGTGTGTGGCTCGCACGAGAGATCTTGTTCATCAAGGGGAGTCGTATGTGACGACAACAGTCCGTTTCCCTGAGCTGGAAATTTTATGTGCGGCATTGGCAGACACTCTTAAGATAAAAGGGCATGCTATCATCCAAGTCATTCAAGACCTTGAGGGACATTTTCATATCATAGAATGCAATCCCCGTTTTGGAGGTGCCTCTACGGCAAGCCTAGCGGCAGGCCTAGATTCGTTTTATTGGTTCCTCCTGGAAACGAACAGGCAAGACCTTAAGCAATATCCTTTTCATCGCAAAGACGACGTACGGCAGGTGCGCATCGCTCAAGAGATAATCCTTCCAGTGGTCTAAGAATTTTCTTTAAAAAAATATAGTTATTCATTAGATTTCCGCACCTAACAAAATTTAGGATTTTTAATCCAAAAATACCTAAAATGAAAGGTATGAATATTATGTTTAGCTTAATTTGCAATAATGTAAATGAAATTGCGTCATTTCTGACCATCGCTGTTATCCTTTTGTCCGGCCTTTTTTGGAGCCATAGAAAACTCCACAATGATATTACTACTCTTAGTAATGACGTTAAGGCTATGAACGAAAAGCTTGATATTGAATCTAGAGAGACTGCTAAAAGGTTTGATTTAGTTAATCAAAGAATGGACCAAAAAATGGATCAAGCCAACCAACGCATGGATCAAGCCAACCAACGAATGGATCAACTCTATAACACAATTATCGAGTTATTGCACAGGCAATCAGAAAAGGATATCAAAAAAGTATAACTCTTTTATCTACTATATTTCCTTTGCTAATATCATTGATATGCCTTGTTTATCGAAAATTGTTTTTAGTATTTATAAACAAAATAATTATTTTTTTTATTTTTGTTTACTGTGAATTTAAAATATAATATAATTAATTCTGGTTTTTTTATAAAATTAAAAAAGGGATAGTAATGCAAGCAAATAATCAAACTTGGACCTATTATACTCCATATATTAACGTTAATTATGGAATGGAAAAAACTCCTCCTCAAATTTTAAATTACAATGACACTACTCCGGGTACAGAACCTGCTCAATCATGGGCAATAACACGATTAGTAAAAGCAGCTGTCAATACTGGAAGAGCAATATTGATTACGCCGGCTGCAACTAGAACGCTTATACCAAGCTCTCATGCAAGTGATAATGCAAAGCATACAGCTGGAGTGAAAAAACAAAATTTTCTGCGAGCCAATTACAATAACCGAGAATTTAATTTAGTAAATTCTAAAGGTCAAACTATTAATGGAATCACTTTTCATTCTTCAGGATACGAGGCTTCCCGTTTTGGAGAAGAATTTAACCCCCTTGATGGCCAAAAGTGGATTATCATGTTTAATGGAAATGGGGAGCTGTATGAGAATAAGTTAGAGATCGCACAAACTTACTTTAATGATGTTTCTAAGAAACAAGAAGATGTGCATCTGCTGGCATTTAACTATACAGGGGTGAATGAATCCTCCGGCTACCCAACCTATTCGTCAGAAGTCATTGAAAATGCAAGTAGTGTAATTAATTATTTGATTCAAAGGGGGGTAAACCCCGAAGATATCGTACTTTACAATCACTCGATTGGTGGAGGAGTCGGCTCAGAAGTTGTTAAAAATCTCGAAAAAATCAATGTAATTGACACTAACACCTTCAGCACGTTAGCCGACACAGCAAAAGAACTAATAGGCACTTCAGTTGCGTCAGGTTTTGTTCAAGCAGCTTACTGGAATTTAAACACCTTCGAAGCCGTAGAACAGATCTTAGAGAAAGGCGGACGTGTGCTTGCTATCAATCATGCAAGCGATGCAATAGTGAAGTATCCAAGCGCCCTCTCAAAAGCTCTAATTTGTGCGCACATTGATGAGTTTAGATCTTTTGATGAAACTGAAGATAGGAAAGAATATCGCACTGCTGGTAAGTTGCCGGCTCTTCAAGTGGTTGAAGTTCATGGAATGACAAATGCCTACGCCGCAGAATTTCGCACAAATAAGCGCGTGGCTGATAGCCTTGTGAACTTTTTCTATGAGAAGGAAATTTCATCTAGCGAGTATAATAGACAAAAGTTCGTTCGAGATTCATTCTATTACGACTTAATAGATTGTTTTAATAAACATGCTGATGCTTTTGGAAAGCTCGATTTTGAGACCCTTAAAGAATTGAAGGGTAAAGCTGAGTATACGGAAAAATACAATGAGATAATCGAACCTTTTATTAGGGATCTTTTATCTTCCATTAAAGCTCTTAGCGATAAAAATGAGCTTGCCTTTGATGAAAACGGAGTTAGGGGAGTTGTTGGCAAATGGCTAAATCCTATAATCGAGGAAATTCTTGCGAATCAATTCGATGTTCATAATCTCAATCCAATAAACGAAAAGGTAACCTGGCAAAGAATAATCGACTTCACAGTTGAGTGCTTTAAACCCAAGTTGTGCCCCTAAATCACGCTTGAACATTGCAGAACTTGACAAGTGAAAGGATAAGTCCCGAAGAGCCAAGTCGTGACTTGGCCGAGGGGCTTAGCGTTTCAATTGGCAAGTGCATACCCATTTAGATAAAATCAAGGGCCAGCCGCAAAGCGGCGAAAGCATGCAGCCCCAAGCGTAAGCTTGGGGTAATTTAACCCAAATAATTAAACCGCGAATGCGGTGACAGAGATCTGGCATTGATATCTATTTGCCTTTACCCCAAGCTTACGCATGAGGCTGCATGCTTTCGCCGCTTTGCGGCTATTTGATTCCTTAGCTTAACGCTTATTGGCGGAAGCAATAACATTGTCATATCGTTTCTATCGTTGATCTTGCTATACGGTAAAACTTTGCTTCTACCCTATATTTGTTAGATTTTCTTTTGTTTGATATGGGCGTTTAGTTGCGCCCATTCAGGATGAGATTCAAGCAGGGCAATAATGTCGCTTAAGTTGAAATCAGGCTTTTTTGGATAAAGCTCTGTTAAAATATGCTGAATAAGCTGAAAGTCCTCTTGTGTGTCTACAGTCAACCTATAATGCGATTGATCCTGAGCATTGCTGACGTTTTGCAGAGTAAATTGTTCCGGATGGCGATAGGCATATAGGGTAACGTGCTCTCTTTCGGCCGCGTCCTTCGCTCGACCTTGCAGTTCTTGCAGGGCGTTAAAGGTTATAACTTCGGTGTCCATGCCTCTTGGATAAGTTCTAAGCAAGCTATTTGAGGTATAAGCTATTTGAGGAAACCCATTTTTGGCGGTTTGTATGACCAGGTCGGTAATTGCAGGGTCTATGAGGGGGCAATCGCCAGTGATTCTTACAATTAAATCTGTTTTCATTAATAAGGCAGCCTGGTAATAGCGGTCGAGTACATCATTTTCTGAACCGCGGAAGCAGCTTACATTTAGTTTGCTGCATAGGTTCTGGATGGGGTCATCTTGCGCTAGACGGCTGGTCAGAACGGCTAACATATCCGCCTGGGTGACTTTTTTTAGGCGTTCAAGTTGATACTCTAATAAAGGTTTTCCCAAGACTTGCATCAGGACTTTTCCGGGCAATCGGGCAGAGCCCATGCGCGCCTGTACGAATAATGCTGTCTTCATTTTAAGAGATCCCAGCTGACGGGTGTGCCCCTCTTGACTTCTTTGGCTACTTGGCGGCCTAATATTTTATCGTATTCTGACGGAGGGAGTCCATTGCTTGGCCTGATGATTTTGATGTTTTCAGCCGTTAACCTATCTCCAGGCTTCAGATCCTTATTGAAGTAGATAGAACGGCGGTGGGAGTAGCTGGTTTTTTCTTCAGGAAGGGGACCATAATGGATACTGCCAAGGGATTGCCAGACCTCTTTGGCTTCGACGGCTAATAATTTAAACTCCTCCGGCTCCATGGAGAAGGCGGCATCCACGCCCCCTTCTTTGCGTGACAAAGCGAGGTGCTTCTCGACCACACATCCTCCTAAGGCTATGCTTGCAAGGGCTGCACCCACTCCTAAGGTATGGTCTGACAAGCCTACAGGCTTATTAAATATTTTTTCTAAATTCTGCAAAGTTCGCAGATGGCTATTTTTTGATGAGGCCGGATATTCACTAGTGCATTTTAAAAGAATAATTTCTTCGCATCCGCCGGTCTCGGCTGTCTTAACTGCCGCCCCTATTTCGTCGAGAGTTGCCATGCCGGTAGATATGATCAGCGGCTTGCGATAAGAGGCAGCTTTGCGTATTAGCGGCAGATGGGTAATTTCATGTGAAGCAATTTTAAAGCAGGGGACATGCAGTTCTGCTAAAAACTCTACGGCGGTCTCGTCAAAAGGCGTGCTGAAAAAAATCAACCCTTCTTTACTGCATAACTCTTGAAGTGGTTGGTGCCATTCCCAGGGGGTGGAAGCTTGGCTGTAAAGATCATAAAGGCGTTTGCCATTCCACAAGCTGCCCGGATCTTTTATCAAAAACTCCGGGTTGCTGGAATCCATAGTTAAAGTTTCTGCTGTATATGTTTGAAGTTTCACAGCATCAGCTCCAGCTGCCTTGGCTGCATGGACCAAGGCAGCTGCCCTTTCAAACGATTGATTGTGATTAGCGGAGATCTCCGCTACAAGAAAAGGAGGGTAATCAGCTCCAACAAGTCTTTTTCCAATCGAAATGGCTTTCATGATGCTTTTCGTAGCCGGTCGCTGAATTCTGCCGGCAAGCGATTTACATATTCGACAGGGAGGTTAGGAGGAGATCTTTCTATCTGCGTTGACAAACGCTCTTCTATAATGGCATTAATCTCTTGACGTCCCTTGGAAACTTCTGCCATCTCGATTGCATAGTTGAGATTTTCCTTATTCGCGTCTAATTTCTTTTCCCTTTTTTCGAATTGCTCATGTACAAGCTGTTTGTAGTCTAAAATCGCAGTGGTCTGCCTGAACCAAACTTCTGCGGATTTTACGCCTGCAGCAGTAGTAAAAGGTATGGCATCCTTTATGGCATTAACCAGTACGCTGGACTCGCTTGGTTTGGGAAATGTTTGCTGAAATACTTGCCCTGATTCACTCGCTTTCTTTGGGGATAATTTATGCTCTGTGATCTTTGAGCCATCACTTTCGCCCGGAATGAGAACCTCTTTGCTAACTTGCTGGATACGGCTATCTTTAGGAGAGGGCAGTTTTTGCTCTTTTTTTTCTTCAATAGAACTTGGAAATTTTATTAAAGTGTCACTTAGAGAGTGTATATCTTTACTCATAATGCACCTCCTTCAATTATTATACTCCTTTTGCAAATAACAATATATTTTTTCAAAAAAATATTATTTATTAGCAGTAAATAGAGTAGCTATGCCTCCGGCTAATGAAGTCTGCTTGATCTCACGAAATCCTGTTTTTTTAAGTTGAAAAACTATGTCTTCAGGGGGGACAAACGTATGAATGCTATTGCAAAGGTATTGATATGCCTCTTGATTGGAAGTGATTACTTTACCTACGAGAGGAACAATTGTATGCAGATAACAGGTGTGGCCCAGGCGGATAAGGGGATTTTTAGGGCGTGTTAACTCTAAAATACCCGCTTTTCCCCCTTTGCGCAGCAAGCGAAAGATTTCTTTAATGCATAAAGCCGGGTCTTTAATATTCCGCAGGCCATAAGCTAAAGTTACAGCATCAACAGTTTCACTCGGCAAAGGCAGTTTTTGTGCATCTGCTTCAAGGTAGCGAATTTTGGTTGGAATAGGGAAAGTTTTGGCTTTATTTTTGGCACAAGCCAGCATTTCTTCGCAAAAATCGGCCAAAATGAGTTCTTTGGGAAGGTGTTGACGCGGAACTCTTTTTAAATAAGAAAGGCCGATGGCCCCCGTGCCGCAACATAAATCTAAAACTTTTTTTGGGTGATGAGAGAGTAAAGTTTTTTTGATAAGTTTGCGATTCCACAGGCGGAAAAGTTGCAGGGAAAGAATAGCGTTGCCCCTGTCATAGTTTTTGGCAATATCGGAAAACAGGGCTCGTATGCTTTCAGGATCTTGTTTGTTGTATGTCGTCATATTACATATGGGGGTGGTGATGGACAGCGGTCACTAAAGGAGCCTTGTCTGCAAGATTTGCAGTATAGCTGCCAAAACGCTCTAAAGCTTGCCGTTGTTTATTATTCATGGTGTACTGCAGGTAGCTATAATAAGCGGTTATTTTTTCTTCAGACAGAGAGCTTTGGGCTTTAGCTAATGCATGGATGGTTTCAGGGTGCGCTCTTGACCAATTCAGGGATTGCTGCACTTGCTGCATAAATTGTCCAATCTCGCCGCTTTTTTGCTCATGGGCCTTGTCGGTAGCTGCAAACACTGCGAAAGTAAAAGGCAAGGCTGTTGCATGATACCAGGCCTCGCATAAATCTATACGGGTATAGCCTTCAAATTGCGGGTGGGTTAAGCATTCATCTCCTATGAGTAAAAAAGCTTTAAATTTTTGTGCCCGGGAGAGGCTTGGCAATGGAGTGAATTGGGGATTAACCCCCCAGAAATAAAAAGCCAATATACGCAAAAGATCAACAGAAGTTTGACTCTGTGAAGTTACTGCAATTATCTGGTTGTCTAGCTCATATAAAGGGCAATTGGTATATAGTACAACGCTCATGACTGCTGGAAAAGCCCCAATGCAGAACTGTGGCAGGAGCGTGTATTTTTCTAAATGTTTTAGATATTCGCTGCTGCTTATAAGAGCAAGATCTAATTGCTCCTCCCTAAGCAATTGATTAAGAGTAGAGGGGTTGCCGGTAACAAACGAGGCTTCTGTTTTAATAGCACCGGTTTTAAAGGCTGCGTAAAAGGGGAGGGCATTAATATATTCTATCATGCCTACTCTTAAGGGCTTCATTAAGCCAGCTCCTCGCGCGTATAGTCATATCCTGAGTTGATCTCTTTAGGGATGCGTCCAACTTCTGAAATCAAGCTTTGCATATAATCCCTGGTCATTTTAACTTGCACGCCGCCTGCCATGACAATAATTTTTTCATCAAGGGCTGTTGAAGCAAGGTCGTTTCCGCCCCATTTCAGCAACTCCTGTCCTTCAGCTACACCTACATAGTTCCAAAGAATTTTTAGATTGCGCACATTGTCCAGCATTAAGCGGGAAAGGGCGTAAACTTTCTGTACGTGCTTTGGTTTGATGCGGTTTTTTCGTTTGCCAAGCGCGTTATTTTCTTCATGATATTTTAGGGGCACAAAGGTCTGAATTCCTCCGGTAGTATCTTGGATTTCCCGTACTTTGCAAAGGTGTTCAATTATATCACGATATTCTTCTATATGGCCGAAAAGCATAGTAATATTGGACTTAAGGCCTAGCTTATGGGCTCGTTCGTGAATGTCCAAATACTCTTCGGAAGTAATTTTTTGCGGGGAAATTAGTTTGCGCACTTTTTCCACGAGAATTTCAGCTCCGCCGCCTGGTAAAGAGCCCAATCCCCAGCCGATCATTTTTGTAAACACCTCTTCAACAGATATTTGATGCAATTTAGCTAAAAAGTCATATTCAACAGCTGTCAACGCCTTAATATGCAGATTAGGATCAATCTGTTTAATGCGCGTAAAAGCGTCCTGGTAGTAGTCAAGCGTACAGTCGCGCCAAAGCCCGCCAACAAAGTGTACTTCTGTTAAACCTTTGTCGTAATATTTGCGTACCTTATCCTCAATTTGCTGTGGAGTAAGAAACCAGGCCGATTCCCAACCCGGTTTTGCATAAAATGAGCAAAAGGGACAGGACAGCTCGCATAAATTAGTGGGGTGGATAAACAGCGTTGAAGCAAAATAAACGGTGTCGCCAACTCGTTTTTTCCGATCATAGTCTGCAAGAGCTTGCAAAGCTTCCAGCTCATCCTCTTCAATTAATCTCAGTCCTTCTTCTCGCGATAACCGTTTTCCTTGGACGATTTTAGCCGCTATTTCCTGATAAAATGGATTTGGCATCTTAGCCAGCAGCCGTTCTTCTGTTTCATTAGTGGTGCAAGGAGTTGCCATCTGTGTACCTATACCAATTAAAAAATAAATGAGTATTGTATAGCAGATTCCCCGGAATGGAACAATAGACATCTTTCAAAACCCCATGCCTCTGCCCATATGCATGAAACTAAAGCCGCAAGGCGGCTAAAGCATGTAGCCGCAGCCGTAAGCCCAATGTCATCAACTTAAGAATAATTTGGAGTGCTGCGACTCGTCGCAGCTTTCTCACTGTTCGACTTGTCGAACATAAAAAGCTTATTCAAGGCCAAGAAGGTAAGCGTTTCTTGGCCGAACTGAGACATAAAAGCTCGAATTTAGAAAAATTGAAGAAAAGATTTTAGATCATGATCAAGAACTAGATTAAGATCAAGATTTGCCAGTAGTTTGCGTAATACACTAAAGCATAATATACTCGGCAATTCACAGAATAAGGATCTATGCTAAGCCTTTCAGGAAAGAATTAAATGAGATAAAAAGAAATTGAGTATTAATAGAGTGTTTTTTTCGGGCACGGGCAGGTAAATATTTTTGGAAAGAGTAAAGATTAATTAAATCCCAGCTGCCGCACTTCGCTCTTTAAACACACACCAAACTTTTCCTGCACTTTTGTTTGGACTGTTTCAATGAGCTGCAGCACATCTGCTGCCGTAGCTTTTCCTGTATTTACAATGAAATTAGCGTGGATTTCAGAGACTTTCGCGCCGCCGACGGCAAATCCCTTCAGGCCTGCTTGTTCGATAAGAGCACCGGCAGGTCCGCTGCAGGGGTTGCAGAAGATGCAGCCGGCAGACTTTTCCCGCAAGGGCTGCGTGGCTTTACGCCTTTCGATAATTTGCAGTTGTTTTTGCTTGGCTTCAGCTGAAGGGGATAATTGAAAGGCGGCAGCGAGAATGATGCCTCTTTCTTGCTGAAAAATTGTATGGCGATAGGAATGCGCAATCTGCTGCTTGTTGAGTCTGACCAATGCGCCATTTTCTTTTACATAATCGACATGGACAAGTGTATCAAAAGCTTCTCCTCCATTGGCGCCTGCATTCATGTAGACAGCCCCTCCTACTGCCGCTGGAATACCGGCGGCGAATTCGAGGCCGCCCCAGCCATTTCGGGCAGTAAAAGAGCCAAGGCGGGAAAAGCTGTAACCGGCCCCGGCGATAAATAGTCCTTCAGGTGAAGTGTATAGGGTGTCAATTTTGTTGACGATCACAAGGCCGGCAAAGCCATTGTCTGCAATTAAACTATTAGATCCTTTACCTAAAATAAGATAAGGAAGGCCTTTAGCGCTGCAAAAGCTTAACGCCTGCTGCGCCATTTCTGGAGAGGAAATTTCTATAAGGTATTCTGCATGGCCGCCAATTCCGAAAGTACAATATTCTTTCAGGGAAAGATTAACTTGTACAGGAAAAGGGAACTCCATTATTCCTCGCCGGCTTTGCTTTCCTTGGCGGCTTGACTGGCAATATTCTCGCTCTCTTCCATAAGAGCGAGTTTCTCTTCTACTTCCTGTTGATCGCAGGCATCGCCCTGGCTCATTTTATAGAGATTATCGAGGATGGCATTTACGAAGGAGGCAGATTCCGGCGTGCTAAATTTTTTAGCTAAGCGCAAGGCTTCCGCTATTGCCACTTTAGGGGGGATTTCTTGGTCGTATAAAAGTTCATATACACTTAAGCGTAAAATATTTCGCTCTACTGTCTGGATGCGGGAGAAAGCGTAAGAATGTGTAATCTTAGCAATGAGAGCGTCAATTTCGGATTGCTTTTCTCTTATGGCGCAAGCCCGTTGAAACCCTTCTATAGCAATTTTTTTAGTCAGCGCCAATTCCCCCATCATCAGTTCGATGACTTCTTCCTGGTGCGAGCTGCCTAAATCAAGGCTATAGAGAATTTGAAATACAAGTTCGCGAAATTTTTTTGGAGGTAACGCCATGAAGATCCTAAAAGTATTGTGAATACGTTAATATTAGCCTATTGCAGAGATAAATTAAAGCAGAAAGCCTTATGCGCCCTTATCTTTCCTATATTCATTTATGCAGCTTTTCTAGTAAGATTATTGAGTTATTATGCGCTTTAAGATTCTCTAAATTTAAAAATCAATAAGTCGTTTATGGAAAAGAAGAAATACGATCACCGTACCATAGAAGCCAAATGGCAAAAATATTGGGACGAGCATAAAACTTTTGCAACCGAAGTCGATCGCAGCAAGCCAAAATATTATGTTCTCGATATGTTTCCCTACCCCTCGGGATCAGGCCTTCATGTTGGCCATGTAGAGGGGTACACAGCTACTGATATTTTAGCTCGCTACAAACGGCAAAGAGGCTTTCAGGTGCTGCATCCCATGGGTTGGGATAGTTTTGGGTTGCCGGCAGAGCAATATGCTGTACGCACAGGCACACACCCCTCAATAACCACGAAAAAAAACATTGATACCTTCCGAAGACAACTTAAATCTTTAGGTTACAGCTACGATTGGGATAGGGAAATCGCTACCTCCGATCCCGATTATTATAAATGGACACAGTGGATCTTTACCAAGCTGTATGAAAGAGGTTTGGCCTATGAGGCGGAAATGCATGTCAATTACTGCCCGAAGCTCGGTACAGTATTGGCAAATGAAGAGGTGGAAAATGGCCGGTCAAAGGAAGGCGGCCACCCTGTTGAACGCAAGCCGCTAAGACAGTGGATTTTAAAGATAACAGCTTATGCTGAAAGATTGATCGATGATTTAGCCTTATTAGACTGGCCAGAAAGTTTGAAAAAGCTGCAAATAAACTGGATTGGTAAAAGCGAAGGAGCTGAAGTTGATTTTGCCATTGCACAGCAAACGGAAAGTTTGAAAATCTTCACGACCTGCCCTGATACGCTTTTCGGCGTGACCTATATGGTGATTGCGCCGGAACATCCACTGGTAGAAAAACTCACTGCACCCGGGCAGCAAGCTGCAGTAGCGGCTTATCGCGCTGAAGCCCTGAAAAAAAGCGACATGGATCGCACCGAGCTCGCTAAAACTAAAACGGGCGTGTTTACAGGAGCCTTTGCCATTAACCCTGTAAATCAGGAACGCATCCCTATTTGGATATCCGATTATGTTCTCATGAGTTACGGTACTGGGGCCATTATGGCGGTTCCTGCCCATGATGAGCGCGACTTTGAATTTGCGCTTCAATATAAATTGCCCATTCGTCCTGTTTACGAGCCGGAACTTTCGGCCCACCCAGAATTATTACCAAAAGGCGCTTCTGATAGTGAAGTGCGGGAACAAGTTCTTAAAGGCCAACGCTGCTGGCCTGGCGAGGGCAGAAGCATTAATAGCGACAATGGAAGTTTGAACATAAACGGTTTGACTGTGGCTCAAGCTAAAAAAACAGTCATTCACTGGCTGGCAGAGGCAGGCCACGGAAAACCGGCTGTCAACTATAAGCTGAGGGACTGGCTATTTTCACGTCAAAGATACTGGGGAGAGCCGTTTCCTTTAGTGCACCTCGCAGATGGCACTATACGCATGCTGGAAGCAGACGAGCTCCCGCTTTGCCTGCCTGAAATTAACGACTTTAAGCCCTCAGGCGATGGGCAAAGCCCGTTGGCTAAAGCCAAAGATTGGCTTAATATAGAAGATGCCAAATCCGGCCAGCAAGCAAGGCGCGAGACAAATACCATGCCCAATTGGGCCGGTTCTTGCTGGTACTACCTCCGTTTTTGCGACCCGCATAATCAACAAGCTGCCTGGGATAAAGAAAAAGAAAACTACTGGCTGCCGGTGGATATGTATATCGGCGGTGTTGAGCATGCAGTATTGCATTTGCTTTATGCCCGTTTTTGGCATAAAGTCCTTTATGACTGCGGCTATGTGTCTACTCCGGAACCCTTTCAAACCTTGCGCAACCAAGGGTTAATTGTCGCACGCTCCTTTCAAAAAGAGGATGGCACCTATGTGATGCCGGCCGACGTCCAGGAAAAAAATGGAGTATACACCTTAAAGACTACCGGGGAAGTTTTATCTTCCCAGGTCGAAAAGATGTCCAAGTCTAAATTAAATGGGGTTTCGCCTGATGAAATCATAGATGAGTTTGGCGCCGATGCTCTTAGGCTCTATGAAATGTTCATGGGCCCCTTGGAAAAAGAAAAAATATGGAATACGGATGCTGTTAATGGTTGTAAACGCTTTTTAAACCGGTTTTACGATCTCGTGATTTCAGAAAAAGTGACAGATGAAGACTCTGAAGAAGGCAATAAATTAGGCCATCGCCTTTGCTATGGCGTTTGCAAGGATATTGAAGCCATGCAGTTCAATACAGCCATAGCAAAAATGATGGAATTCCTTAATGAGTTTACCCGTTTGCCCAATTACCCCCGTAAAGTGCTGCAGTGGGCTGTACAGGCGCTATCGCCTTTTGCCCCGCATATTGCCGAAGAAATGTGGCAATTGCTTAAAGGGAAGGGAGAGCTTAGTGATGCCCGTTATCCTGAAATAGACCCAAAATACTTGGTCGATGAGACTATCACTTACGTGGTGCAGGTTAATGGGAAGTTGCGCGGGAGCTTTGAGCTGCCCAAGGATCAGACTCAAGAGGTGATCATTGAAGCCGCTAAACAGCATGCGGGGATTATGAAGTTTTTAGATGGTGCAGAAGTTAAAAAGGTAATCTTTGTGCCTAACAAACTCCTCAACTTCGTCCTCTAATCTGACTCTTATAAGGCAGCAAGTCGGGTTTTAAACCCGACTTGCTGCCTTATAATAAGTCATTTTGCAGCCTCTATGCCTTTTTAGAAACAGGCCTTGAGGTTTCCTTGATGGTCGTATTGCTCGTCGCATTTGGCGGCCAGTATAAAATCGCTTTCACATAATCCGTTTATGTTATGGCTCCAAATGATCAATTTAACTTTGCCCCAGCTTAGATGAATATCGGGATGATGATTTTCCCTTTCTGCGAGTTCGCCGACTAAGTTGGCAAAGTGCAGTGCAAAACGGAAGTCCGGAAATGTATATTCTTTTTCCAAATGATGGTCGCCAACTGCCCGCCAGTCATTAGCTAATTCAGGCAAGTACCTTTGAATCATGGCATGATTAAAGGGCATGGTGCCTTCAGGGCAGGGGACGCAGGATTTTTTGGCTAAAATGGAACGGGCAGCCATAGCTAACCTATATGTTTTACTGTTTTGTGATTCACTGAAATCTAAAGGACAAAGCATTTTTTTTCTATACCATTAAAAAAACTCTTTGCATAATCGCCCCTCTTGAATGCCAAGTAAACTGCTATCTATATCGATTTTTTATTAACAAATTGTAGGTAAATATGCTTTTAAGAGTAATTGGTTGCCATTTATTTTATCCTTACACTCATGATGAGCCTGTAATCAATATTCATGATAAGGAGATAAAATTCATAAAAATAACGACAGGGGTTGCTTCAACCATTGCTTTCTTGTCTAGATACTCTTGGGGGGTGCTGGTAGCAGGGGCTGTTACACATTGGGGACTTGCAGCTGCCTGTAAAATAATCGATTACAATAGAAAGTTGAACAAGTTTCGTGAACTTGTAAAAAATTATTCAGCAGACAGGGATGAAGATAATCGCAATTTGCTAAGTTTGCTTAATGCCCACTATACGGCAGACACTCCTCTTAAAAATGGGAAAACAGCCCTGCATTATGCAGCTAAATCAGGAAATGAATCTTTAATTAAAATCTTATTAAGCTACGAAGCCAATGTAAATTGCGAAGATAGGAAGGGGCGTACCCCGCTATCGCGAGCCGCGGAAAAAGGGCATATTCCAATATTTAAAATCATAAAAGAAAAAGGAGCCAAGGTTGAAGGTATCTGGCAAAAAATTGCAGTATCAGGCATGCCGAAAAAAGTTTTTTATAAAGAATTGGAAAAAGAAGGATTGCCCCCTTTGAATCCCAGTGAAACGGATCCCTGGGGCAGAGATTTAGCGACTATTGCGATGGAAAATAACAATGCTGATATGTTGTTCTATTTACATAAGCAGAAAATAAGAACAGTGACATTTATCGAAGCCCTTAATGCAAATAATGGCGAACTTGCTTTAAAGCTATTGGATTCGGGTGAAGCCCCTGATTGGCCGCAAAAAGAATTTTCAGCACTGCATACCGCTATTTCGATCGGGTATCAACCTCTTATTGAGAAATTAGCCAATCATGCTAAAGTTAATATAAATGAAAATTGCAGGGGCTGCACCCCTTTAGATTTTGCCATATATTGCGGCAATCAAGAAGCCCGGGAGTTTTTGGAAAAAAAGGGGGCCGTGAAAACCCTGACATCCTTTGAAGAGACTCTGCAAGACATATCTCATTGGCTGGGCAAAAATTGGAAACGCCCCATAAAAAACATTGGAGGCTGGTTATGAAACGCTATCATGAATTGTCGCCTTTAGAAAAAAAAGTGATTGAACAAAAGGGAACCGAGCAGCCGGAAACAGGAAAGTATTATCAATCGGCTGAGCCGGGTGTGTATGTTTGCCGGCGGTGTGACGCCCCATTATATTTGTCTTCACATAAGTTCACCTCTTCATGCGGCTGGCCTAGTTTTGATGACGAGATAGCCGGTGCAGTCGAGCGTAAGCTGGATGCTGATGGCAGAAGGACTGAGATTCTCTGTAAACATTGCGGAGGACATCTAGGCCATGTATTTAGCGGGGAAAGGCTTACAAATAAAAATATCAGGCACTGCGTCAATTCCATTTCTATGGCTTTCGTACCGGCATTTACCGAAGAAGGGTATGAGCGTGCGATTGTGGCTGGCGGGTGCTTTTGGGGGGTAGAGCATCTCTTCAAAGAGCTGGAGGGGGTAATTGCAGTGCAATCAGGCTATACAGGCGGCGATGTTGTAAATCCAACTTATGAGGAAGTGTGCGGTGGAAAAACAGGGCATGCTGAAGCTGTAGAGGTTGTATTTGACCCGGAGCAAACCGCATATGAAACTATAATTAGATTTTTTATGGAAATCCATGATCCTACGCAACTGAATAGGCAAGGGCCTGATGCGGGGCCGCAATATCGTTCAGCGATTTTTTACTTAAGCGAAGCGCAAAAGCGGATAGCTGAAAAAACTGTTGCTGCATTAAAAGCCAAAGGGTATCAGGTGGTTACACAGATAGTGCCTGCACAGCAATTTTACCTAGCAGAAGAGTATCATCAAGACTATTATGAAAAGACCGGCAAACAACCTTATTGCCACACCAGAGTCAAACGGTTTTAGAGAGGCGGAATGTATGTGTCGCGTGATTATTTTTCTAATATTTTTTTGCAGCAGCTTTGCAGAAGGTGCTCTTATGGCAGTTTCTATCGATAGCATTGTGCAAGAAGCAATAGCTCCATTTCAGCAAAAAAATGCAATTCCCGGTGTAGCTATAGCTGTATTTGATGGAAAAGAAGGGCACATTCTGTGTTATGGCAATGCAGATCTTGCAAGAAATATTGCAGTTACACCCGATACTATTTTTGATATCGCATCAATTACAAAAGTGTTTACCACTACCGACCTGGCATTGCAGCAGCTGCGGGGCAGGCTGAATCTTGAAGATTCGGTAGCAAAATACATGCCGCGTTTGAAATTTAATTCTGCGATTAGCCAAGTGCGTTTAATCGATTTGGCCACGCATACATCAAGTTTGCCAAGAGTACCTCCTGCTAAAGCAGGGAATTACGATCGCGCCCAGGTAGTTTTCTTTTTGCAAAATTGGAAGCCTAAGCAGCCCATTGGCAGTAAATATCTGTATTCTAATCTTGGGATTGGGATTTTGGGATATGTCTTATCAAACATCGAAAAAAAACCGTTTGAGCAGGTAATAGTAGACGATATAGCCTTGCCGTTAGGCATGAACTCCACCTATATTAGCATTCCTCCTATGGACAAGAATCGTTATGCTATAGGCTACAATAAATTAGGCCGGATTACCCCTGAATGGCAACCTGGACCATGGCCTGCAGGCGGAGCCTTGAAGTCTACCGCCCGGGATATGTTAAAATTCCTAGAGGCTAATTTAAATGTTTCGGGGCCGGAAGACCTGCGCAAGGCGATGCAGCTGGCGCAGCAGCCTTTTTTCTCGGTTCACGGCAAGCTCACCATGGGATTGGCCTGGCAAAGGTTCCAGGCTGCGGGACCGTTGATCATCGATAAAAACGGGGGCGTGCCAGGTTTTTCAAGCTATATCGGCATGATGCCTGACCGCCAAATTGGTGTTGTGGTTCTTATGAATAAAGGAAAAGCCCATAGCACCGCCATCGGCCGCGAACTCCTTCAAAAGCTCCACCAAGAGCTCCCCTAAAAGGCACAAGCTCCCATGCCATCAACTTGCTTTGCCTTTATTTATTGCTTTTATAGTGCAGGAATAGTTCTTGGCCTATATGCTCACAGGATGCCAGAACAAAACGCTTTTCGAGTTTCTCATGCCCGGCAAAAAAAGTGGGCGCTTGATCCGAACCGATGACAATCGGGCATAGGGTAACAAACATTTCATCCAGAAGGCCGGCATATAAAAACTGAAACAATACATTGCCGCCTCCTTCTAAAAGGAGTGTCTTAATGCCTCGCAGTTTTAATTGCTCCACTATCCACTGAGGTGTGATAGGGGTTCCCTGGCTGCTAATGGCTTCAATAAGAAAGTCTTTTGGGGGAGGTGAAGGGGTTAAAACGAGTCTTGCTATCTTAGGCTCCTGCAAGAAGGCTTCATTTAGGGGAAGTTCAAGCGAGCGGGATAGAATAACATTTAAAAGTTGTTTGCCATTTTCGGCAAGTGCAGGATAAGGGCAGGCTCTAAAGGTATTGCCGCCTGTGAGTACAGCATCGCACATATTCCGAATAAGTCTCATGCGCTCCTGATCAGTATGCGACGTAAAATTTGGAGGTTGGTCTAAGCTTGCCGTAATTTTAGCATCCAGGCTAATGGCTGTATTTGAGATAATTTTCACAGCTATTTCTCATCCATCCTTATAAGCAGGCCGCCGTCAACTACAAATTGCGCTCCTGTAATCCACTCTGATTGCAGGATAAAGACCACTGTTTTAGCAATATCCTCCACTGTGCCCATACGGCCAAGAGGATGCAATTGCCTATAAGTTTGGGCTTGTTCTTCATTATCCAGCCCCAATTCTTTAGTTGTCATGCCGGTGGGGATTACTCCAGGTAATATGGAGTTTACCCGTATGCGTTGGGGCGCAAGCTGCTGGGCTAGGCTGGCCGCTAGCGAGAGCTGAGCCGCTTTAGAAACCGAGTAAAGGGTGCTGCCATGTTTTTGGCGCAAAGCCAAGGTGCTGTTTATAAAAATGACACTGCCGTCAATCGGATTCCTTTTGGCAAATTCTTGAGTAAGAAGCGCCGGGCCGGTGACGTGCACTTTAAAAAACTGGTCCCAGGCATCTGCGCTCCATGCGCCTAATGGAAGATGGGCGTAAAACCCTGCATTGTGAATGATTATGGAGATGTCTGGATATGCTGCAAAAATAAGGGCAGGGTTTTCCTGGGCCACATCGAAAGTTAACCAGTCAACAGCTAAGGCGTTAGCAGCCTTCTGCAAGACTTCTTGCCGTCTGCCTGCAATTACAACCTTATATTCCAGCTCAGCAAGGGTTCTGGCTAAACCATATCCTATGCCCGTACCTCCTCCGGTAATTAACACTCTTTTGCTTAGCATTCAATTTCATCCAGATAATTGAATTTAGGGGCATCCAGGCACAAAATACTTTTGATTTCCTGGCTGCTATTGAGATAACCGTGTTTTTGATGAACTTGCCAAATAAAGCAATCTCCTCGCTGTAAAGGCCTATAGGTTTTACAGTCCAGTGTTTGTTCTACGCCGCTATCTAAAATAAACTCAGCTTCCTGAGTATAAGTGTGGTAATGGCAAGGGATTGATTTGCCGGGATAGATATTCAGGCGGTATAATCCCAATCCGGTATTTTCTGCAATAAGATCGACAGTTCCCCATGGCTTTGTTTCTTGCTCATAGAAGCTAGCTTCCCGATAGAGTTTTTGAGAGACTGAAGTGCCGGTATGCATACAAGTAAGAACTATTCTAACAGCCGCGCATTTTGAGGTTTTAGGATTAGGAGAAGGGGCTAAGACCCAGCGAACCAGAAAATAGGCAGCTTCTTCTAAAGAAGCAAAAAGTCCTTCTTCTAGAATAAAACTGATTTCATTTGCGAGGAGTTCATTGCCGGTGCAGCTATCTTCTTTTTGAGAAAAAAACAATTCTGCTTCAATTGTAAGAGCTTCTGGAATCTTGCTTCCATCTTTGCATTTCAACTGGTGTTTTATAAACAATTTGAGTATTGCTGTATTCATGATTGAATATGAGGGTAGCAATTAAAGAATGATGGTGTCAAGGGTTGGGCATTTATTATTCGTATGACTGTAATTCTGTATTACTAAACAGTTGTATGTTATGCTATTACCCTTATGGCTGCCTATCTTAAAAAAAATTCAAACGGTTGTCCTTACTTGTTTCTTGCCCCTATGGAAGGGTTGGGCGATGCTACTTTCCGCAAGGCGATGTCGCAAGTGGGAGGGTTTAACGAGTGTGTAACGGAATTTATTCGAGTCCCGTTAAATGCTCATGTAAAAAGTCTAGCCAAGGCATACTGTTCTCAAGAAACCTACCCGATTCCACAAGCTGCGCAAATTATGGGTTCCGATCCGGAGCTGATGGCTGCCATGGCCCTCGAAATGGAAAAGCGGGGAGCTCCACGGGTGGACCTCAATTGCGGCTGCCCTTCAAATACTGTTACTGGCAGGGGGGCAGGTTCCAGCCTGCTAAAAGATCCCAACTCCCTGCACCGCATTGCCAAAGAAATGGTGAAAGCGGTTAGCATCCCTGTAACAGTAAAAATGCGAACTGGGTATGAGGACACATCGCTATTTAAGGAAAATATACTGGCTGCTCAAGAAAGCGGCATCCAATTTATTACCCTTCATCCTCGCACCAAAGTAGATGGATATGGCCCTCCCGCAAAGTGGGAATTCATTGCCCTGGCAAAAAGCCTGCTGACAATTCCGCTTGTTGGAAACGGGGATATACTTTCAGTTGCCGACGCTATGCGCATGCAGCGTGAAACTGGCTGCGATGCATTAATGATCGGCAGGGGAGCTGTGACGAATCCCTTTATCTTTCATGAACTGCAAGCGCATTATTCTGATAATGAATTTAGGCCCGGCTGGGAAAAGTTCTCCCGATATTTTACCAGTTATATAGAGGCATTTCCCAAAGATATGCCCGAAAAAACACGAGTCAATAAATGCAAGCAGATGCTGGGATTTCTTTTTCGCTACAACAAGAAACTGCTCGAAAAAAGGCAGTTAATGCTCTCAATTACAGAGAAAACATTAGAACCTTTTTTAGTCCAAGCTCTTCCTTTATTAAAATCAGGCTGGGAATAATATAGCATTTTCGATATAGGGAGATAGTAACCTTTTTTTACTATCTCAACTAGTATTGAGTATGGATTTAGAAACGCCCTTCACTAAACAAGTTGGCATACGCTATCCCATTATTTGCGGGGCTATGTACCCTTGCAGCAATCCTGAATTGGTGGCTGCCGTAAGCGCTGCCGGGGGTATTGGCATTGTTCAGCCTCTTTCTCTAGTCTATGTGCGCGGCTATGATTTCCGCGAAGGTCTTAAGAAGATCCGCAGCCTGACCCCCAACCCCTATGGTGTAAATATCATCGTTGAGCGCTCTTCAAAGCTCTACGAAAAACGCATGATGGAATGGGTGGATATTGCCCTTGAAGAAGGGTGCCGGTTTTTTATCACTGCCTTAGGAAATCCCAAGTGGGTAGCGGACAAAGTGCATCCGCTAGGGGGCATTGTATACCATGATGTGACGAACAAAAAGTGGGCAGAGAAAGCCTTGGATAAAGGTGTAGATGGCCTGATTTGTGTAAATAATAGGGCCGGAGGGCATGCCGGTACATTGAAGCCTCAGCAGCTTTTGCAAGAGCTGCAGCAATTTAATGTCCCTCTTATTTGCGCGGGCGGAATAGGAGAGCCCAAAGACTTTGTTAATGCCCTAAAACTAGGGTATGCTGGAATACAAATGGGAACCCGATTTATTGCCAGCACGGAATGTGCCGAAAAAGAGGATTACAAACAGGCAATCGTACGCTCCCAGGAAAAAGATATCGTACTTACGGAGCGCGTGACAGGCGTTCCTCTTTCCGTAATCCGCACTCCTTATGTTGAGCATATGGGCACTAAAATAAATGCCCTTGAACGGCTCTTATTGCAAAATAGAGTCACTAAGCCGTGGATGCGAATGTGGTTTGCCTTGCGCTCCGGCAGAAAATTTAAGAATGTATCCCTTAAAGGAGGCTCAAGCAAAGATTACTGGCAGGCAGGTAAAAGCGTGGCAGGCATACATGCTGTGCTGCCTGTAAAAGAAATTATTGATTCCTTTGTTGCTGAAGTAAGAAAAAGCGAGAATCAGGAGATGAAATGAACAAGCTGAAAGAACAGTATTCTATAGCTTCACTTGCCCCGTTGCATATAGGAGAAGTGCTGACAGATGAGGCCATTGCCTTTATCGTAGCCCTTCATAAAACATTTAATCCCTTGCGTGAAGATCTTCTGCAGAGAAGAAAGCAGGTGCAGCAGCAGCTGAATGCAGGCGCACAGCTCGATTTTTTGCCAGAAACAGAGCGAATTCGCGCAGATGCTGGCTGGAAGGTAGCTTCGATTCCAAAAGATTTGCAGGAAAGAAAAGTGGAGATCACCGGTCCTGTAGACAAAAAGATGCTAATAAACGCCCTGAATTCGGGTGCCCATGTATTTATGGCAGATTTTGAAGACTCGCTTTCTCCTACATGGTCTAATGTGATTGAAGGGCAGGCCAATTTAAGGGCTGCAGTAGCAGGTGATCTTGCTTTCACAAGCCCTGAAGGTAAAGAATACCGCCTGGCTGAAAAGTTGGCGACATTAATGGTGCGTCCAAGAGGCTGGCATTTAGTAGAAAAAAACTTTTTAGTGGAAAAGCACCCTATATCTGCAAGCTTATTTGATTTTGGCCTTTATTTCTTTCACAATGCCAAGGAATTGATAGCGAAAGGTTCAGGCCCTTATTTTTACTTGCCTAAAATGGAGCACCACCTTGAGGCACGCCTGTGGAATGAAGTCTTTGTTTTTGCCCAGGAATGGCTAAAAATCCCGACAGGAACAATTCGCGCTACGGTGCTCATTGAGACTATTCCGGCAGCTTTTCAAATGGAAGAGATATTGTTTGAGTTGCAAGAGCACTCAGCCGGGCTCAATGCAGGCCGCTGGGATTATCTTTTTAGCATTATAAAAAAATATCAAAGCCGGCAGGAATTTGTTTTTCCCGACCGCAGCCTCATTACCATGACAGTTCCTTTTATGCGCGCCTATGCGCAATTATTGGTTAAGACCTGCCATAAAAGGCATGCCCATGCAATGGGAGGAATGGCGGCCTTTATTCCCAGCCGTAAAGATCAAGAAGTCAATGCAGCTGCCATCGCAAAGGTGCGTGAAGATAAATTGCGGGAAGTGCAAGATGGATTTGACGGAACCTGGGTTGCGCACCCTGACTTAGTTCCAGTAGCCGGACAAGTGTTTCAAGACCATTTAAAAGAACAGCCTAATCAAATCAACAAACAGATTGCACATGTAATTTCGGCTGCCGACTTGACAAATTTTGCTATACAAGGCGGAAAAATTACTGAGCAGGGCTTGCGCTTGAATATTAGCATTGCCATGCAATATATTGCCGCATGGCTAAAAGGGTCTGGAGCTGTAGCCCTTTACAACTTGATGGAAGATGCTGCGACAGCAGAAATTTCCCGTTCCCAACTATGGCAATGGCTGCATCATCCTGAAGGCAAATTAGCGGATGGACGTAAAATTACCCTAGAGCTAATCGAAACTTTCCAGCGGGAAGAGTTAGAGAAGCTAAAACCTGATGAAGAGCAAAAAGCCTATTTGGCTAGAGCCTGGGCATTAATAAAAAAGATGATTGTTTCAGCACACTTTGTCGATTTTTTGACAATACCTGCTTATGAGGAGCTATAATGCATTTAAAAGAACAAGCGCAACAACTTGAAAAGCAATGGCAGTCAAAGGCAAACAAAGTGAAAAGGCCCTATTCTGCTGAAGAAGTATTGAAACTAAGAGGCTCCTTAAAAATCGAGCACACTTTGGCAGCACTTGGCGCTAAAAAATTACGCGCTCTTTTAGAAAAGGGGCCCTTTATTAGGGCATTGGGTGCTTTGACCGGCAACCAGGCAGTGCAGCAAGTAGAAGCGGGCCTGCAAGCGATCTATTTGAGCGGTTGGCAAGTGGCTGGAGATATGAACGATGCCCTGCAAACTTATCCGGATCAGAGCCTGTATCCAGTAACAAGCATGCCCAACTTGATTAAACGCGTTAATAATGCACTTGTCCGCGCTGATCAAATCCAGCATATGAAACAAGAGCGCACTTTAGATTATTTTGTGCCACTTTTGGCCGATGCAGAGGCTGGATTTGGAGGGCCTCTAAATACATTCGAATTAATTAAAGCCATGATTGAAGCCGGTGCTGCCGGAGTTCATTTAGAAGATCAGCTCTCATCGCTAAAAAAATGCGGGCATATGGGCGGCAAAGTATTAGTGCCGGCGGTGGAGTTTATCGAAAAACTAGCGACAGCACGCCTGGCCAGCGACGTGCTTGATGTCGATACAGTTCTTATTGCCCGTACTGATGCCGAGTCGGCAAAGTACATACGCTCAGATGCAGACCCTGTTGATCAGCCCTTTGTTACCGGAGAACGTTCTGTAGAGGGGCACTGCAGCATAAACGGTGGAATAGACCTGGCCATCGTGCGAGGGCGCGCTTTTGCTCCCTATGCAGATATGGTGTGGTGCGAGACAAGCAAACCCGACCTTGGAGAAGCTCGGGCATTTGCTCAAGGAATTCATGAGGCATTTCCCGGCAAATGGCTAGCTTATAACTGCTCCCCATCTTTTAACTGGCGCAAGCATTTGGAAGAAAAAGAGCTGCTGCATTTCCAGGAAAAATTAGCTGAAATGGGGTATCGTTTTCAGTTTGTGACATTGGCCGGTTTCCACACTTTGAATGCGAGTATGTTTGAACTTGCCCATAGCTATGCAAAGCGGGGAATGGCTGCCTATGTCGATTTGCAGCAGAAAGAGTTTGAGTTTGAAAAACTCTACGGTTATAAAGCTGTTAAACATCAAAGCTTTGTTGGTACTGGTTACTTTGATGAAGTGTTGACGGCAATCACGCATGGACAGGTTTCTACGTCTGCCTTGAAAGGTTCAACTGAAGAACACCAGTTTTAGCAGGTAAAATCGATGGAAGAGGAAATACACAGAGAAAAGTTAGTCACTTTAGGCAGAATCGCAGCGGGAGTGGCTCATGAAGTCAATGCGCCGCTTGGAATCATTAAAGGATCTGCCCATAATATTCAAGAATCGCTAAAGGGTTTGACTGCAACATTGCCGGCCCTTCTTAAATATGTTAATGAAGAAAATATTTCCTCCTTCCTTAAGCTGATTGAACTTGGCTTGCAGCCTAAGAAACAGATGGATAGCAGTGCACTAAGGGCTGTAAAACATACTTTGGCGCGCAGTTTGCTCTCTGCAGGCATTACACGAGAATATGAAGTTGCTGAAATACTGACAGAAATTGGTATTTACGACGATGTAAGCTCTCTTTTAAAAGATCTTGGATTTAATCTGCTGCCCCTTTTGCGCTTTGTACAGGACTACTCGGCTATTCAGCATAATGTGCAAAATATCGATATTGCCGCTCAACGTGCGGCAAAGATTGTATTTTCCATTAAGAGCTATATGTATGTCGAGGCTGAAGGGCATGCAGTACCTATTGATATACCTAATTGCCTCGATACTATTCTAAATTTGCACACAAGTCAGATTAAACAGGGGATAGAGATCACTAAAAATTATCAATGCAATCCCAAAGTGCTTGGCCATCAAGATGAATTGAACCAAGTGTGGACCAATCTTCTAGTCAATGCTTTTCAGGCAATTAATTTTAATGGCAAGGTCACTCTTGACGTATTAGAAGAAAACGGCTGGGCAATTGTTAAGATTATCGATTCCGGTCCTGGAATCCCTGAGGAGATTAAAGAAAAAATATTCACACCCTTTTTTACGACAAAATCCCGCGGTGAGGGAACTGGCATGGGTTTGCAGATTAGCAAAAAAATTGTCGAAAAGCACAATGGCACACTTGACTTCATCTCTTCTCCTGGCCGCACCGAATTTATCGTCCGGCTGCCCATCAGCTCTTAGAAGGCTCCTAAATAACAGACCTTATTTTTTATTAACCACAAAGATCGCAGAGCACACAGAGGAGGTTTGAAGGGTACGACTGGTACGACTCACCAACATAGTTAATTCTTCAAAACCCCCTCTGTGTGCTCTGCCTCGACTTTAGGATTTTTTCAAGCAGACCTGTGAAAATGAACTGATGAATAGTTTCTCAAGATTGGTGGAAAAAACAAATTGTTTATAATTAGTTATTTAACAGATAAAACCTAAAGTCAAGTCTGCGATCTCTGCGGTTAATAAAGAAAAACTTTTAGATATTATCTGTTATTTTCCGATAAGGGATCTCTGAGGCAGCTGCTTCGCTCCGCGCTTAAGAATTAACCAACTTGTTTAAAACAAGGTTGCGGTTGAAAACGCCTTAAATTCAGCACCCTTCATGAAGCAGCCTTCCAAAATATGGGGTGCAGATTCTGTGAATAGTTTATTAGTTGTTTTTTTTATATAGAATGTTTTTTATGTTTTAAGATGATTTTAAAGTTTTAAACTGTTTACGTTTAAATTTATTCATGATATAATTTATTTTAAATAAAAACATAAATGGGGTAATTAATAATGGAAAGTAAACTTGAAAATAATCTTTTGGCCGTTGTGACTATGGAAAGATATGGTGATGAGGCTTCTTTGGGAGAGGCAAGGGGTAAAATAAGAGGGGTTCACATAAGCCATAATAACATTGCTAAAGACG
This sequence comes from Verrucomicrobiota bacterium, assembly GCA_023428915.1. Lineage (GTDB taxonomy): Bacteria > Chlamydiota > Chlamydiia > Chlamydiales > JAEYWL01 > JAEYWL01. The sequence goes on along the minus strand of JAEYWL010000105.1, from coordinate 1,367 downwards.
ATATCGATACATTCAAGAAAAAGATAACTTCGACTTCAAAAGCAATTTTTGAACAAGAATATGGTGAAGGTTTAAGCGTTAATATTGCTAATACATTTGATCAATTAAAAGATAATTTTAAAGCAATTAGCGAGGGCAGTGAAACTTTTTGTTTTCGTTTATATGCCAAGAATCCCGCTTCGCCTGATAAAGAACATACTCTTTTGATCTATATTGATCCCAAAAAAAATTTACCTCAAGCTTCAGAGACTTCTTCGCAAGGTTCAAAAAGGAGTGAGCAATTAGAATCTAGCTCAAGTACTGTATCAAATATAGCATTGTTAACAGATATTCTAGAAGTAATGGGTGGTAAGAAGAAGGAAGGAATGAGTCGCGGCGAGCTTATTTTTGTTATAAGAAAGCAGAAGAGTGAGGCTATGCCGCAGCAAATTTATGAAGAAAAGTGTATTCCGCTTCAGAGTCAATTGAAAGGATTGGATGCTGAGGCCTATGAAGAACTATTTGGAGAGAAGTATGAGAAAACTGTTAAAGACGAAGCCGAAATGCTAGAGCAAGTTTACAATGCGCTTCGAGCTAAGCTGGGCAAGGAACCTATCTCAGCAGTACGTGCACCCAATACTTATGTGTCTCCAGAGCACTTACGTTCAAGGCGTACAGAGGATATTTTAAAGATATCAAGTTTTATCAGGCTGTCAGAGGAAGAGAATAAAGCTCTACACAAGATTTACGGCAGGCTTTGCGCATCAAATCCCGAGTTATATAACATTATATTTCGCTGGTTGAATCCCCCTTCCTTGCCTAGTCGTGTTACTCGAAGAGCACCTGATAATTCACGCACCTCAGAGCGAGTTGCAGATTTAAAATCAAATGTTCCTAACCAAGCATCAAGCACTGTGACTAGGCCGGCTGCAGCCGCAAGAAGAGTAACGCAATCAAATGAAATGATAAGAGATATGTTCAAGGTTGTAGGTTTAATAGTAGTTATTGCAGCCCTGGCTATTAGCCTAAGTGAGTAAAAGCGATACTAAAATATTTGTTAGATATGAACCTTAAACCCGAATTAGGCGCTTAGACCCGATAGGGGGTGCCGGAGGCAGCTGCTTCTCTCTGCACGACCGCCAACATAGGTAACATTTAGTTCACCCACATAGGTAACACAAACTTAATTTTTTTTCCTTTGAAGAGCCAATTCTAAGGCGGATGAAAGAGGGATTTCTTGAGATGACAAGGCCGAGCGACCCGAGCCGAAGGGAAACCTTGACACTGAGAGAAATTCCTCTAAAATCCAACTGAATTGGTTCGAAAAGAGAAAAAAATTATTATAAAAAATCCTCTTATTCACTTACTTAGGTAACACAGTTCACCAA
>JAEYWL010000068.1 GCA_023428915.1 Verrucomicrobiota bacterium | reverse complement strand
TTGGTTTCTGCATTATCGCTTGCAAACAAAGATAAGCTGACAAGTAGTAGAGAAAGATATTTTAACATAGCAACTTCAGGTCCTTGCGATTTACTTGGATTTTAAAAATCGCGGATAGTTACAAACTTGCCAATATTTAACAATACTAATTTCTATTTTAATTGACTTTTAGGAGAGAAAAATATATTTTATTGACCATTTTTTCTTAAAAAATAACAACTTTCAAACTCTTCACTTTCAATTTTCACCAACAACACGCTTGTTTTCCGGAAAAAAAATTTCATTTTCGCTTTTAAAAGCTATTGTAGAAGCTATTTTATCAAAAATAAACAAAAGAGCTTGCACAATTAAATCGCTTCTTTTAGATTTCGACGCTCTCAACTAAAACCTAAAAAAAGGGAGGCAGCGTGGGACATAGTTTACAATTTAAGTTTAACCGTGTGATTTACCCTCTAGGCTTATTCTTAACAGCACAACCCAGCACAAACAATTGGGACCAATTCTATGTGAAAGCGATTATGGCGGTTGAATCAAAAGACCTCGCACAGGCTCTAAGATGCTTCTCGCAAGCAATCGAAGAGGACCAAGGTGCACACCCCTACTTATTTGCAGAACGTGCCAAGGTTTATTACCTGGAAGATAATCACCAGGGGGTAATTGAAGACGTCACTAGCGCCCTCAGACTAGGTTTAACAGGAAAAGATCGCGAAATCGCCCTGCTAACACGTTCCAGGTCTTTTTTTAAGCTTGGCATGTATGATGAAGGCATGTCTGATTTTTACGAATTTCGCAAAGTGTCTTCTTTAATTCCCATGATAGAACGCACGCAAAATTATATCATTATCAGGAATCTCCCAGACGATAGTGAAATCAGCGGCGGCTACAAAAAAACCATAGCAAACATTTTTGGTTGCAATGAAGAACATATTCAGGAATTATCGTGTGAAATTTACCTCATTAAGATCTGTGATTGTAATTTCAGCAGTTAGTATCTAAAAAAAAGTTTGCCATGTCGCATGATGAAGTAAAAACACTTATTGCACTCTTATTTATACCGCTGATCAGTTTTGTTTTCTCATTTTGTTTTTGGCAAAGCTTATTTAGCGAGCTGGATTATTTTGAAATAAAATATACCCAAAAGACGAAACGAAGAACTCTTTGGATAATTTATGGCAATTTAACTAGCCTAATTATGCTCCTTTATGTTGTAACGGCGCTTTTACGCATGGCTTAATTTTAAGGCGGCCTGCAATTACTGCTTATATTGCCTATATTTTCGCACCCCGAAAAATGACTAAGATGTTGTTAATTTATCCGATAATCATGGGTTTAAATACCTTGTTTTAAAGTGATTAACTGCAGAGCTGTCGCAGAGGAGGAAGCTTTATTTTGATAATGCATTAGGGTTTAGAGGAAGCTGAGCGTTGGGAAGATTTGAGGTCGTCGCGGATTTTTTGGCCCCAGGGTATCTCCATTGTGAGGAGATCGCCGTTGCGGCGGGTGAAGATAGCTTGAGCAGAACCGCCAGCGGCGGTTACAGTCCCAGGATTATAACTAAAAAAATCATTCTCGTGAAATGGCACATACCTATCTATACGTTCATCGCCTGAGAGGGAAGCAAAATGATATTCTTCGTCGAGGTCAAGGCCTTTTAGCTTGAGTTGATAGGTAGTAGGGTTAAGGCCTAGGAAGATGGCTTCGACTGAGAAGGTGCCTTTTTTGCTGGTGGCGAGGAAGGGTCGCGGGATGAGGTGGTCGGCGGCGAGGATCACATGTTCACTATTTTGCAGCATGAAAAAGACAGGTTCGCCTGGAACGGTTTGAATGCCTTTTATACCAAGGGCATCTGCCTGGTAACCATTGATTTGATAAGTGCCGTTGGGAAGCAGGTCAAAAGCGGCGATTTTTTTATACCGATTTCCAGTAATAAAGGAGGCGGCGAAAAGCGAATAGTTTTTACCAGGGGGCAGGCCTTGGAATTGAATTTTAGAGACATTTTTTTCAGTATTGCCTGGCTGCAGCGACAGGGTGACTACTTTTAGCGGCTTTTTCGGCCGTTCCTGTTTATTTTCGGCATTTTCAAAAGATATTTCAGTTCCCCAATTAAGGCTGACAGTAGCAAAATCACCGTTTCTGCGCAGGATAACAACCCCTTCTTTGCCGCCTTGAGTTAGCCCGCGATTCATAAAATTGATAAGAAAATCCCCTTCGCTATTTAAAGACATTTCCCGTTTGACTTCGCCTTCAGCTGTTTTGTAAACCAGCTTGATCAGTTCCCTTTCCTCTGCACCATCTAAATGTATTTTATAGATAGTTGGGAAAATGCTTAGGAGCTCAGCTGACAGCGTAAAGGTTTCAGATAAACTGTTGCTGGCTATCTGTCTAGGCACATAGGTGTTTTCCGCCACGAGCTGCCAATTGCGGGTGTAAACTCTATAATCGATACGCTCACCTAAAAGACCGCAATTTGAGGGAGCAATCACTTGTTCCGAGGAATCACTCGCTTCTTGCGAAGATAGGTCAGCTAACACAAAGTGGGAAGCTGCATGGATTGAGTTTATTTGTTTACAAGTTACGTATAAGGCTTCATTAGGCATATCTTTTAGCACAACCACATAACCGGCTCCGGCGGCATCATCATCTAACTTTTGAAATTCAATGGAAGGTTCTGCTGCAAGGCAAAATGTGCTTAAGGAAAGAAGAATTGTATTTACGGCGGCTTTAATTGTCATACTTTGCCTATGTGAGTAAAGAAGTTAATCTATACTCACATAGGTGATAATCGGGCAATCTTTTTTTTAAAACCACCTGACGGAATTGCCCGTACCAAGATATCGAGGTGTTTTAAACCCAACTTGCTACCTTCTAAGGTCGGATTCGAGTTTCCTCTAAGAGCTCGAATCTGACTCTTAGAAGGTAGCAAGTTGGGTTTAAAATAAATTTTATAGAAATTAATCCATCAGGGTAATAGGATATTATCCCAAAGCCCCATGACATGGCGGCTTTCCTTGTCTTCATTCAAGTGTGGCTAAATGACAAAGATTAATCAAATTTTCTTAAATTAAGCAAAAAATCAACAATGTGCCGTTTGTCAATGAACAATTGAAGAGTTTATTTTTTAAAATTTCTTCAGAATACTTTGCCAAGGGATGTAAATGAAAATAATATTACCTGCCCTATTTTGGGCTTGTGTGGGGTTAAGTTATCTATACGTAATGCAGTATATGACGCAGCCCTGGGGTCGTATATATACCATTGGATTGTTGCTATTCGGCATTTCCACTCTTCTACTATGCTTCCTCAAAAGAGGAATGCCGGAAAAAGAACAGAGCTTTAATGACTCGCCTCCTTATCAATAGACTTTTAGCAGAAGAATTACAAGTCTCCACAAGCCAATATGCGATCATCTCCTTCAAGCAGATCCGTTTGTTGCCGCAGACTTAACTCTCCATTTACTCATGGGGATCGTTTGATTTCATTTCTGAACCTATGTGAATGCCTATTTTAGGCAGAACAACTCTATGCAGGAAAAGTATTACGAGTGTGGCAATAGCGGTAATACCGAATACAAGCAACGATGAAGAGAGCTTGTTCATAAGACTTGGTTTGATCAGCATGGTCAATGCCAATGTCAGCATCAGCATACCTCCAATCAACTTTAATATGCGGCCGTGTTTTTCCTCCATCTTAACAGCTCTTAGCGAAAAAACCGCAGCAAAGAAGATCGCAAGTTCATCCAACTGGTAGACAAATAAATACACAAGCAAGAGCATTGCAAATTCACTTGGTGTAACGTTTTGCGCGATGAGCAGATTACTCCATAAAACTGGGAAGCCGGCAGTACAGGTAAATTCTACAAGAGAAACTCCTGCAGCTAGAACAACTGTGGCCCCGACCATAACCCAAATGTGCTCTACTGACTGCATCACATTGCGAATTTTCGTATAAATACCTGGCTTTTTTTCATCGGAAATGGTGAATGATAATCCTTCTTTATACCAAAAATAGTCTTTAATATTTACGAGAGCAAACAGAAGCGCGGTAAGGGCAACTGCCGATTGGATCCAAATTAGATAGCTTAAAACAGAGAACATAGTAAACAGGCCGAAGATAAAAAGAGCGTAGATAAAAGCAGTCACAGAGATATAAACAAGCCCTATTATAATAATCTTAGAGCGGGATCCGCTATGCAATGTTATAGCGAGCAGGATAGTTAGCACCCAAATCGAACAGGGATTAAATCCATCCACAAAAGATATAATCAGAGTTGATGCAAGTAAGGATTGCTGGCTCAAGTTCACTTCACCAAAAAAAGGGAGTTTGACCATATCTTGATCAGAGTATAGAGGGTCTTTTTCCAGCATGGACACTTCGGATCTAGAGGTAAAGGATTGAATAACCATCCCCCCCTGATCAATACAGCCTGCATCTAAACATCTTTTTACAGCCAGTTCAATGCGGCGGGATATGGTATCGTTAAATCCTTCAAAATGCTGCTCTCCAATAAAGATTGACGGCACAGATCTGGGTTCAAACCCGAAATTATCTCCCATGGCCTTTAGCAATCTTTGATTCTCAGAGGAATGGTAGACCTCATACCTTTTCAATTCGATCTGGGAATAACGCTTCACCAGACCTTGCAAGAAAAGTTCAGCTCTGGCGCAATGCGGGCACCCATCTCCCCAGAAAAAATAAATTGTCGCTTTGGTCTTATTTTTATCTATAGGGACATTCTGATCGGCAGCAAGGGAGGTCAAAAAAATTGAACATAGCCCCAATAATGCCAAAACATAAATAAAACGTGTAAGTTTCATTAATTGATACCTGTTGAAATGGACAGACATTTCTGCATAACTATATAAAAGAAATTTAAACGTCAAGTATTTCGAAAACTGTGTTTATAAAAACGCTATCAATCAACCAATGGACGTCTTACAACTTAAAAATTTAGGTGTAATGGTTCCTAATTAATCCTTTTCTGTATTCCTTGATTTCGATAAACTGATCTATCTTAAGCTTATAAAAAATCAGGAGAAGTTAAATTGCCTAGAATTTTGATTCTCTTTACTCTCGTGTTATTTTTGGTAATCGGCGTGGCGGCTTATGTTAAAAAAAATGGCCAGCCGGCTTCTACTGCTGTCGTTTCTACTCCTATTGAGATCCCTTTGACGTCCGAAATACCGGCGGCAATTGCAGCTGAAGCTGTATCTGAAAAGCCGTCGTCTAATTTTAATGAAGCGCTATACCCCCGCTCGGCTGAAGGGCTGCCGCAGGCGGACCGGATGAATGAGCTGTTTCTGGTGGGCGGCCGCTTGCTGCCAATTGTTGAGACAATCACCTATAAAAGCCGTGTGGCCTGGCAGAAAGGGCGTCCGGCTTGGGTGTCTGATTATGCCTCGCATTATAATACTTCCCGGCACTTTATCGCCCGCAGCCTAAATGGCAAGCCCGACTATCTCAAACAGGATGTTGCGGATGGGAGCAAGTTCAACGTCTTTAATCCTGAAAAGAATTTCGATTTTTATCTATTGGTGGATCTTTCACGCGCCAAGATGTGGTTCTACTATGTAGATAACGATACGCAGGACCGCGTGCTGCTGAAGACTTATGATGTGGGTGTGGGCAGGCCAGATTCCGGCCGTGCCTCGGGCTTTTTGACTCCGCTGGGCAAATACTCGCTTGGCAGCCGCATCGCCGTCTATCAGCCAGGCATGATGGGGCCGCATAATGGGCAAAAGACGGAATTAGTGCGTGTGTTCGGCACCCGCTGGATCCCGTTTGATAAAGAACTGAGCAATACCACTGCCCCTGCACGAGGTTATGGCTTGCATGGCGTGCCTTGGGTGGCTGATGAAACGGGGCATTTGGCCCCCGATGAGTCCAGCGTAGGCAAATACGAAAGCGATGGCTGCATCCGCTTGGCCACTAAAGATATTGAGGAGCTTTACTCCATTATCGTCACCAAGCCAACTTCGATAGAAATTGTGCAAGACTATTATGAAGCGCAGCTGCCAGGCAGAGAAAAAACGTATTAGAGGTACTCTTGGATTTACTACCACACGAAAAACAGATTCACGAATATATCAAGTCAATTGAGCACCTGAAAAAGCAGAATCAGGACAACCCCATGTTCTCCAGCGAGATCCGGCGCCTGGAGCAAAAGCTGGAGAAGCTGAAGCAAAAGGTCTACTCCGAGCTGACTTCCTGGCAGCGTCTGCAGATTTGCCGCCATTCCTCCCGCCCTCACACACTGGACTATATTAAGAACATCTGCGAGCAATTCATTGAACTGCACGGTGACCGTAATTTCGGCGACGACCACGCGATCGTGGGCGGCCTGGCCGTGATTAATGGCACTAAGTTTATGGTGATTGGGCTGGAAAAAGGGCACGACACGGAAAGCCGCGTCCACCACAACTTCGGCATGCCTAATCCGGAGGGATACCGCAAAGCGCTGCGCCTGATGAAGCTGGCGGAAAAATTTCAGCTGCCTGTGCTTTCGCTTATCGACACTCCTGGCGCCTATCCGGGGCTTGAGGCAGAAGAGCGGGGGCAGGGCTGGGCCATTGCCTACAATCTAAAGGAAATGGCTACTTTGGCTACGCCGATCATCATTCTGATTATTGGCGAGGGCTGTTCAGGCGGCGCCTTAGGCATTGGCATCGGCGATGTTATCGGCATGCTTGAGCACGCGTATTATTCGGTCATTTCGCCTGAAGGGTGCGCCTCAATTCTTTGGAAAGATTCCTCTAAAAATATGGAGGCCGCTGCCACTTTAAAGCTCAACGCTGAAAACCTGCTGGAAGAGGAGATCATTGACCAAATTATCCCCGAGCCATTAGGCGGCGCGCACCATAACCCTCAAGTCGTCTATAACAACGTTAAACGGTTTGTCTTGGAGCAATGGAATATCCTTAAGCTGATTCCGCCGCAAGTGCTTTTAGAAAACCGCTATTATAAATTCCGCAAAATGGGTCGTTTTCACACTTCCTCTGAAAGTTCTTCTCAAAACCCGTAAGATTGGCCCATGAAACAACTGCTGCAATTTGCCATCAAGACTCCGCGCTATCTCGCCTATTTAGGCCTTACCATGCTCGCTATGTTAACTTTGACCATTGCCACGCAAATGGAGGTGTTAACCATAGGGGTATTGGCCCAGCAGGGGCCGGATTTTTTCGAGCTTTTTGCGCCGGAAAAAGAAGGCCATCTGCAGAAGGTCAATAAGATTACCGATTTGCAGATTGAGCAGCGTTTATCAGCCCTGGATCCGCAGGGCAAAGGCTATGTGACGCGCGATGATGCCAGGCAATTTCTGGAGGGGGTGAAACGCACAGGGTTGATCGACCGCGTGGTGCAAACTTTGAACCAGTACTTTCCTGTTTCAGGCAATCTGGTCAACTTGGCCATTATGATCACCATTGTGGGTATTTTTAAAGCGCTTGCCTTATTTTGGCAGCGCTATAGCGTGCGCATAGTGGCAATCAGGATCAGCACCGACTTGCGCCAGCAGTATTTTGAACATATTCAGCGCCTTCCCCTAGATTTTTATCAACAGTACAATATCGGCAGCCTGTCTTCGCGAGTGGTTACAGATTCGATTTTAATAGCCGAGGGTTTGAATGCCTTTTTAGTCAACTACCTGCAAACCCCTTTTACGATCATCACTACCCTGATGCTATGCTTTTCAATTTCCTGGCAATTGTCATTGATCGTGTTTTTCGGCTTTCCTGCCATTTTTATCCCCATTTTGATGTTTGCCCGTAAAATCAAGCGCACCACTAAGCAGCTGCAGAAAAATCAGGAAGCTTTTGCTTCTGTCCTGGTAGATTATCTGGCCGGCATCCAGACAATAAAAGTCTTTGCGATGGAGGACTTCTCGCTTAAGAAATACAAAACGCAAAACGAAAAGATGGCTAAGCTCGAGCGCAAAACGGCTCGTTACGATGTGATGACCCGTCCGGTGATACACACTATCGGCATGTGTTTTTTGGCGACCGCTTTGCTTTATGGCTTGTACATCCTGCAAATGGATGTGGCAGATGTGCTGGTCTACTGTTTCTTTTTAAATGTGTTCTACGAACCTGTCAAGAAGTTTGCCGAAGAAAACAGCATGATCCAAAAAGGGGCAGCTTCTGCCGAGCGTTTAAACGAGATCCTCACCATGCAGCCTAAGATCCAGGATGAAGCGGGTGCAATAGCGCTGAATGGACTAAGCAAGCAGATCGAATTTGATAATGTGTGGTTTAAGTACAATGACGAATGGGTGCTGCGGGGCTTAAGTTTTTCGGTTGAAAAAGGAAAGACGGTGGCTATCGTCGGGCCTACAGGAGCCGGTAAGTCGACTATTGTACAGCTGCTTCCACGTCTGTACGATATACAGAAAGGAGAAATCCGGATTGACGGCAAGCCGCTTACCGTTTACACGCAAAAATCGCTGCGTGAAAATATCTCTTTTGTGCCGCAAAAGCCATTCTTATTTTTGGATACTGTGGCTGAAAACATGGCCTTTGGCCGTCCTTTTACCAGGCAGCAGATCGAAGAGGCGGCGCAAAAAGCGCATGCAGCTGAATTTATCGAAAAATTACCGCTTAAATACGACACCGAACTGGCTGAGACAGGTAAAAACCTCTCAGGCGGGCAGCAGCAGCGTCTGGCGATTGCAAGGGCACTATTAAAAGATGCTCCTATTCTGGTGATGGATGAAGCGACATCGTCCCTGGATGCCATCAGCGAGGATGCAATCAAAGCATCCATCCGGCAGCTGCATGGCAAAGTCACCCAGATTATCATAGCCCACAGGCTTTCTACCGTAGAGCATGCGGACAAAATAATTTTTATCGAGCGGGGCGTCAAAATTGCCGAAGGCAGCAAAGAAGAGCTGCTCCAAAGCTGCCCGGCATTTAAGCAGATGTGGACCCTCATGAATATGTCACCCCCTGTTCAACCATAACTTTTGAGCTATGATTTGTAATACAAATGCCTTGCAGAATTTTTGCAGGGTTGCGGATTTCCATAAGATTATCTTTCTATGATTTTATTAATAGCTTTTTACAGCTAATCTGTAGTATATTATTGGTTCTTTATTATAAATGAATAACAACAAGCAACTAAACCATTGACTATAAAACCATGAAAGCTGTTGTCGCCCATTCAGGGGGAATGGATTCCACAATTTGTTTGGCATTAGCCCTTCGAGAATTTGGAGTTAATGAGGTGGTTAGCCTCTCATTTAATTATGGGCAACGGCATGCTGTAGAAACTAAGCAAGCTAAACTTATCTGCGAAGCTTGGGGAATTTCCCATAAAGAAGCGACTTTTAATGTTCTTCAAGAGTTGACAGAGAGCGCTCTTTTAGATCCCTTGCAGAAAATTACCCATAGATCTGGCGATACCCCTCCCAATAGCTTGATTATGGGGCGCAATGGTTTAATGGCGCAACTTGCAGGTATCTACACTCACCATGTAGGGGCAGACAGCCTTTGGATGGGAGTTATGGAGCAAGAGGGGTCCAATTCTGGTTACCGGGATTGTTCTAGGAACTACATCGATTTAGTTGAAAGAGTGTTGCAAATGGATCTCAATAATCCAAACTTTGCTATCCGTACACCTTTAGTATATATGACAAAGTTGCAAACCTTGCAGCTAGCCCAGCAATTAGGTATATTGGATTTTCTAAAAGAGCATACCATTACTTGCTATGAGGGCCTTCCGGATGAAGGCTGTAAATGCTGCCCCTCCTGTAAATTGCGCAATGAAGCCTTTGCTCAATTAGCAGCCCTGAAGACCCTGTGAAAAAAAGAATAAACGAGCAGTGTTTTATTAATAAAATCCATTTTGATTGATATATTTCCATTTGGATTCCAAAGAAATTTTAAACACGAAGGCACTAAGACACTAAGATGGAAGCTGTTTTTAAAATTACCCCATTTGCAAATTCGCCAACGCCCGCTCCTCCCTATTACCCTCTTGGAAAAACGCCAGAAGAAGCGCAAAGCATTATAAGTAAAGTGAGAAAATTGGAAACCCGCCTCGTCTTTTGCATCGGTTTAGCTAATTGTCTTGAAGACCAAATCGGCAGTTCGCAGCGGCTTTTATTAGCCCCAAGGCTTTCTCATCCTTTGAGAAAGGAACTCAATCCATTAAATGCAGTGCAAATTTTGAACGAAATGCTGCTAACAGCCCAAGTACAACCTCCTTCTCTTCATCCAAGCGAGCTTATTCCAAAAATAGCAACGTTTATTATTCACAATTTAGCCATTGCCGACCTCATTTTATTTAAGCAAGGAAGCCTGCATGCTGCTACAAAGCCAAGGAAAAATCCATATATTACGGCTCTAGATATTATTAAGAGTACTTTATGCTTTAATATGCAAACTGCCCCGCAAAAAATTGCTGCTAGCGAGCTTCCCTTCGCATTAAGCGGCGTGCTGATAACATTTAAAAATATCCTCCAGGAAAAGCATTTGGACTTTATCAGCATAATACAGCAGCTATCTTTAGCAAATTTTACCATGCCTATACAAAAAACTATTGAAGAACCTGCGCTCCCATCCCCCACAAGTACTTTTAGGCAAACTACAAAAGAAGAAAGACCGCAAGAAATTATTGAAAGCCATCCTACTACGCCGCATCCTTTAAATCTTCCGCTAGTCGCTTCTGCAGAACAGTACATAAGCATTAGAAAAGATGACGATGTCTTGTATGCGCTCCCCAAAATAGACGATAATAATGGATTGGAATTGCTTATAATTTTCTATGATGCCCTTTGCAAAATAGAAAGCCTCGAAAAACAAAATAAAGATGCTAAATTTATAATAAGGCCTAAAGAAAGCCAACTTCTCCTTTGCGGTACAAAATACAATGATAGAAATTATAAACTATCCATAAGAAATATATTTTTGAGGCTTTTTGAAAGAGAAGGCATCACTTTTAAAAATCCAAGCTCTAGAGAATTAGTATTGGTCTTCAATTATCCAGAACAAGATTTACAGAAATTTGGAACCACACCTTTACGCAAGATGCTGCTGGAGTTTATACAAATTATTCATGACAAAAGCGTCCCTGAACCAACCTTACTAAAACCATTGTTCGAAAAAACAATAAAAGAACTCGAATCAGGTTAAGCAATAACATAAATCCCTTGTTGAAAGTTCAAATTAGGAGTATGATGGCTTCCTAACCCCAGGAACTATCATGCGACTGAAACACATCCTTACCCTCTTTGCTTTTCTGCTTGCCGCCCATGCATTTGCCGACGAGGCTGCCCAAAAATCGCCCCCTTCTCCAGCTCCTGCCGAGGCCTCTGTCCCGAAGCCAAACGTACGCATAGTAAAACCCAACCGGCAGCAGCTTATCCAGGGCTTAAGTGAAACTATTTTAATTTTTGAAAATTTTCCCAAAAACCAAACTTTGGTGCTGGGCAATTCAAGTCTGCTTGCAAAATGGCCGCAAAGATATCAAAAGACCGAAACAATCAAAATCAACGATAAAGGAATGGTTATCGTCAATGGCGGTAAAAAAGTACAAAACTTTGCAGTGCGGTCCGGCGGCTTTGCTTTAGGCGAACGCGTGTACTACCGCGTAGCTGACTTAAAAGGCAATAGCTTGGCTACTTTTAATTTTGTACCTAGGCCGATTGAAGCCCTTGGAGAATTAAAAACTTTCGGCATTCATGCAGAGCTTGCAGGCATAAATCCCACTAAATACCAGGTTGACTTTGGCAATCTAGAACCGAACGAAAAGATCATTATGCGCTCCATGATCAACGGCGAGAAGGTAGAGAAGCAAATGATTTTCCACCCGGGGCATGCCTTCGTGATAGTTCCTGATTTGCAGGGACAAGAAGGCGGCGTAGCCACTGTTGAATTTGTACGCGTGCTTAATGGCGACCGCACCTCCTTGGATTTCAATTGGGGAAATAGAATTCTTGAAGAGCGCAATGCTTCAAAATAGAGCATAAATTATAGACGAAACTCGGGAGAGCTGATATGCACATTATCCACATTGCCTCGGAATTGGCTCCGATTGCTAAAATCGGCGGCTTAGGAGATGTTGTTTTGGGATTATCTCGTGAGCTTTCCTGGAAAGGGCATGATGTGGATATCATCATCCCCAAGTACGATTGCATGGACAGCAATGAAATCCGCGACATGACAATCGAATATGCCGACCTTAAATCATTCTATAATGGTGAGTGGCACAACAATACCGTGTGGATGGGATGGGTAGAAAATCTAAAAGTTTACTTTATCGACCCGCATCACCCGCGCCACTTCTTCCATAGGGGGTGCATTTACGGCTGCGATGATGATACGGAGCGCTACCTTTATTTTTGCCGCGCTGCCATGGAGTTCATTTACAAGAAAGGGCTGAGGCCCGATGTCATCCACACCCACGATTGGCAAGCTGCTGTTATCCCTGCATTGCAAGCGGATATTTATAAAGGATTGGGACTTAACAAGACAAAAACTGTTTTTACCATTCACAACATCGAATACCAGGGTAAATGCTCTCCTATGGATCTAGACCGGATCGGTTTAAAAGGCAGCAATTATAAAGTCCCTGGCAAGATGTTAGACCAAAACAATTCCGGCGTAATCAATCTCGTCAAGGGCGCCATTGTCTATAGCGACTGGGTTACCACTGTTTCGCCAAATTATGCTAAAGAAATCCTAACCCCTGAAGGCGGCCGCGGCTTAGATAAGATTCTTAGCGAACATCAAAATAAAGTTTCAGGTATTTTGAACGGCGTCGATTATTCCTTTTGGAATCCTGAAATTGACCGCTACCTCCCAGCCCACTACTCTTCGCGCGAAATGCCGGCCAATAAAAAAGACCGCAATACGCTCGATAAAAAAGCCTACATCAAAAAAATTCTGCGCGACAAACTCATGTTGGATGAGCAGCACCGTCCCATCTTGGGTTGCGTAGCCCGCTTAGTACCCCAAAAGGGGCTGGAGCTCATCAAACATGCCTTATTCCGCACCCTCGAAAAAGAAGGGCAATTTGTACTCTTGGGCTCAAGCCCTATCCCCAGTATCAATGCCGAGTTCCATGAGTTAAAACGCCATTTCTCCGACCATCCCCATGTCAGCCTGATTTTACAGCATCAGGAAGAGTTAGCCCATTTGATTTATGCAGGAAGCGATATGTTTATTGTCCCTTCCCTATTCGAACCCTGCGGCTTGACACAGCTAATTGCCTTAAAATACGGTTCTGTGCCCATTGTGCGCAAAACCGGAGGACTGGCAGATACTATATTTGATATCGACTATTCCGAGGCGCCTATAGAACAGCGCAATGGCTACGCTTTTGACCATCCAGACCATGCCGGGGTCAATTCCGCTCTTGATCGCGCTTTCAAATGCTGGTATGAAAATCCCGATAAATGGCGTAAAATTATGGTCACCGGAATGGATCAGGATTTTAGTTGGAATAAGCCGGCTTCAGACTATGTGGAAATTTATAAGCAAATTGCGCTAAAATAGGTATTCATGAGCAGTCAAGACACTTTATCTAGTTTACCTGCAAATGAGGAGGAGTTATCCTCTCAACATTTTATTGGCGGCAGCTTGTTTACTATTGCAAACATACTCACTTTTATCCGCATCTTTATCAGCCCTATTTTCCTGCTGATCTACTTGCAGCACGACCTTTTTTATATCAACGCGCAGCTTCTTCCCTATGTATTGCTTTTTCTTTTAAGCGCTTCTGAAATTTCCGACGCCCTTGACGGCTATCTGGCCCGTAAGTATGAGCAAGTCACCGATTTTGGCAAAATCTTCGACCCTATGGCCGATAGCATTTCCCGCATCTCCATTTTTCTAACCTTTACGCAACCGCCCGTAAACTTGCCGCTCTTGCTGGTATTCGTTTTTATCTATCGCGACTCTGTAATTAGCACCCTGCGCACTATTTGCGCCCTAAAAGGATTTACACTTGCAGCCAGGGCCACTGGAAAAATCAAAGCGGTGATCCAGGCCATAGCCTCCTTTACTATCGTTTTGCTAATGATCCCCGAGTCCACAGGTTACATTTCCTCTCAAGCTTTACAGGTATCTGCTTTCGCAGCCGTCTCAATCGCAGCTATCTATACAGTTTACTCCGGGGTCGAATACATTGTCGCCAATGGGCATTACATCAAAAAATTGCTTGTCCATAAGAAATCGGGTAATTAATGAACAGCAAGCCTGGTTCCATTCTAGGCATAGGCGCTCCAATTATCGATTACATTATTCCCTTATCAGAAGAAGCTTTTAATGACCTTCCTGGCGGAAAAGAAGGCATGGAGCGGGTTGAGTTTGCCCAGCTGCAGCAACTACTGAAGCTGGTTGATGAACCATTGACTATTATTCCAGGCGGCAGTTCCTATAACACCACCAGAGGGTTAGCGGGACTAGGCTGGCATGCCAGTTTTGCCGGAAAGATCGGCAGAGATAATTTAACGGGCATTTTTCGTGAAAATATGGGGAAATATGGCATAATTCCCCTTTTTGCTATCTCTGCAACAGCTACTACACAAGTTGCTTGCCTTGTCAGCCCCTCCGGCAAACGCACCTTCCGCACCTATTTTGGCGCAGGCTATGAGATGGAGGCAAGCGACCTTCAGGCAAGATACTTTACAGAACAGCGTTTAGTGCATATTGAAGGCTATAGTTTATGCATCCCAGAACTTCCGGAAGCCGCCGCGCAAATGGCAAAACAGGCAAAAGCGCTGCTTTCATTCGACTTAGGCAGTTACGAAATTGTCGCACAGGAAAGGGAACGGATCCTGCAACTAATTGTTGACGATATTGATATCCTCTTTAGCAATCTTCAGGATATGGAAACGTTAACCGGCCTTGGAGCTGAAGAGAGCTGCCGTAAGTTCAATGCGCTTGGTAAAACGGTTGTGGTCACTATGGGAGCAGAAGGTTGCTGGGTAGGCCATAATAAGCATGTGGAAAAATTTCCGGTTATACCGATTGAGCCTGTAGACACTACAGGCGCGGGAGACCTATTCGCAGCCGGCTTCCTCGATGGTTTTTTGCAAGGCAAGCCCATGTCCGTCTGCGCTGCCCAAGGCGCCTTATTGGCAGGCGCTGTAATACAAATCGCGGGCGCCGAACTGCCCGCAGACTCCCGGCCCCAATTTTAACGTTCTTCTGCGATGATTCCCGGGCTTTTTTTGGAATGGACAAACGACATTATCGACGCCAAGGACATTAACGACAAACAATTGGTGCTTAGTACTTTAAGTCTATAAGGTCCATGGTGTCGTTAAGGTCTATTGTCCATATAAGCACTTAATTCAGACCATAAAGATTATTTTTGTTTAACACCGATGCCTTTGCTGTTTGCTGATACAGTTAAAGTAATTTCAGCGCGATTCCCCTGGTGAACAACCTTACTTTGCATGACACAACCCATTTGGCTAACTTTAACAACCTGGCCGCAAAACTGCTCATAGCTTTTTTCAGGTGTTGCATGATTCCATTTAGTTGTTTCAGTAGCTTTAGATTCAGAAGACAGGAACCAGATTTTGGTCTCTTTTAAAACTTCTGCATTACTTGGCGTGGGTTTTCTTATTTCCTTATAAGCAATTTCAAGATCTTGCAATATTTGCTCTTTATTGCTCTTCAAAGATACAGCTATGACAATCATGCCAATCCCGGCAGCCATACCTGCAATTGGATACACAATAATGCCTACAACTACTTGAGCGGTTCTAAAGGCCAGCAGTTTATAGCCGGAAGCATCCTTGCAGACAGTCTCAAAAAAGTTATTATACACTTTTAAAGGGGCTGTTAAGCCGTATGAAGCTCCAACAGGGTTATTATATAAATTACTTAGGTAATCCATGCTCAAATTACCAGCTATATTTTTAAGGTTGTCCATAAAATACTCCTAGTGATCATTAATCTTGTTAAAAGAAATAAACGATAAAACAGAGCAATAAAGATTCTATAAAGAGACGAACAAAAATTAACTAATCTTCACCAGACTGGAATCGCCCTGCTCTAACAAATCAGCTGAAATCGCAGGAACCACCCCGTTTACTTCTTCATGAAAGTCAAAGGAGATTTCATGGCGCATACGGAAAATACCGTAGAGATTGATCATCAAGAGCAGGCCGCCCGTAATAGACATGATCAGCAAAGCCTCCCTGCTTTCTACGAAAGAAAATAGCAGCATAGAGACAATAGCATAAGTGAAGTAGATAGGTTTGCCCCAGGTACGATGAATGTGCTTGGCACACTTTAAACCAACACAGAAATAGGCAATAATCGTAGTGTATCCCAAAAAATAGAGGACTATGGGCATGAAATAATTGGCATAAGGAAAATATTGCTGCAAAGCGTGCTGCACCAGCACAATCTCAGGCAAAGGCTGCTGCCAAGTGCCTGTCACCAAGATCAACAGGATGCTAGTTGTGCTTATTACAAAAGTATCTAAAAACACATCGAAGATAGCCAATAAGGCTTGCTTTTCAGGAGTTTTTAAGCAACTTTCACTGTGGATTACAGAAGCATAACCAATACCGATATCTCCTGAATAGCATCCGCGGCGGATGCCATAAGAAATCGCCATTATAAAACTGCTGCCGGCAAATCCTCCTACAGCAGCATGGCCGGAAAAAGCAGAAGTCACAATTGTTTTCAACACACCGGGAAGTTGACCGGCATTCTGCCACAGCACCCAAAAGCCCATTGATAAATAAAGTAAAATAAACACGGGGATGACAATGCTGGAAATGCGCCCTACACGCTTCACTCCGCCGCTGGCGACAATAACAATCAAGGTTAGTGTAATTACAGAAATGAGCAGCGAGTCTATTTCAAAATTGTACGCAATGCTCTTGGTCATTACGCTGAACTGGTAAATTTCCACTCCGTAAACGCATAGCAATAAAGCTGCAATTTTAGGCACTACAGAAGACTTGAAGACCTTTTGCAGGAAGAACATAGGGCCGCCATTGTGCCCGCCGCGGTCGTTAGGCACGCGATAGCGCATCCCTAAAAATATCTCAGAGTATTTTAAGATCATGCCGGCGATGGCGGCAATCCACACCCAGAATAGGGCGCCCGGCCCTCCAACTTGCACAGCCGTGCAGATGGCTACCATATTGCCGATGCCAAAACAGCCGCCGACACTGGCAAAAAAAGCTTTTAAAGGATGAACCCCGCTCTCGGATCTGCGTACAGTAAGTAATTTAAAAAAGGATTTAAAAACGTAAGGAAGTTTGCGCAAATGGATGAAATTTGCCTTATACGAAAGGTAAAAGCCGAACAGAATAATGGCGGGAAATCCGACAAAATTCCACAGGGCGTTGTCGAAGAGTTGTAAATAGGAAAATAATTCCTCAACCGACATTAGTTATCTTGCATCCTGTTGCTGCAAATTAAAAACAAGAAAATTATAGTTAGAAATAAATTATAAGTAAAGATAATAAAGAATTTATAAATACTTCCTATTTATCTCTAAAAACTCCTCGCGCCAATGGTAGTTATCTAGGATTCTATCTGCCGGCCACCCTAGTATTTTATACGCAATATAAAGTGCTTCTACAGAAGCCAATCCCAGTTCCGGCTCTGCACAATCGTCTTGGCGGCGCGGATAAGCTGTGCGAAATGCAGCTGGTATACTGCGCTTGATGGCTTGTGAAAGCTGCGGCGCAATTTGCTTAGTCATAACAGCAGCATAGCGCCAAGTGGCATCGATTAGCAGCAGGCCGCAATCAGCATCTGCTGCAGTTAAAGGCGGGGCTCCAAGCTCAAGAGAAATATACTGTTCCAAGCCAGGCAACTGCTGTTTGGGGTAGCTGTAAAAGGCAAAACGAGAGTCCCCTTCCAAACCTCTCAAAGAACACTTTTTAACATTTTCCCTTCTGTGGCGATAAATAAGGGTGGGATATAAAGTTTGCATTTAAGTAAATGATGCCATATTATTAAGCTTTTCTGGATAATTATTCGTTATTAATGCAAAAAATAATAACATTATTTAATTATCACTTCAATCCTAACCGAAGGAGCCCCTATGAAAAAAATCTTAATTCCTCTATTAGGCCTTGCCTTGCTAGCCTCTCCAGCGCTTCCCGCTGCACAACCTGCTGCCTCCAATCAAACCCAAAATGCAGCACTTAATTGGACAACAAATTACGACCAGGCTTTAAAAGACTCCAAAGCCACCGGTAAACCAGTTGTACTGTTCTTTACTGGCTCTGACTGGTGCGGCTGGTGCCACAAATTAGAAGATGAAGTGCTCTCCAATGAATCTTTTGTGAAATCGCTCGGCAAAGAGTATATCTTTGTGAAACTGGACTACCCCATCAACACCAAATTAGACTCTGCTACCGAAGCGCAAAACAAACGCCTTCAAGCCAAATACCAAATTAAAGGCTACCCGCATATCATCGTTATTGATGGCGATGAAAATATCCTTTTCACTGGCGGATATGCTAAAGGCGGCGGCGCCAAATATGCCAGCAGCATGAAAAAACAAATCGATCAAAAAATTGCTGAAAATACCAGCAAGAAACCGTCCAACGTCCGCGGCTAACAAAGGGAACCTAAAGACCGACGATTTGCATATACCTTTATACCCCAGGTTCATGTCTGGGGTACACTTCAGCGAGGCGTTGTTGCATAAATCACCACTGAGATCAGTGATAGAATAGACGTCTTGCATAATTCATTTCCTTGCCCGTGCCCATGCCCAAAATAATCAAAAATTCTTTTCCAAAATTCAATTTTTCTGCACAAGCTTTTAATTTTCAAACAAGCGGTAACTTATTACCGCTTGATTAGCTAATTATTTATAAAATACGTATGGAGCAGAGGATCTTGCAAGGTTGCGGACGGCGCACGCTGCGCAAAAAGATTTGCCAGTCAAAGGCTTTATAGCGATTTTCCCCTTTGTTGGCTATCTGCGAGGGGCGATTGCCGCGCATGATATGCCCGAAGAAGCGTCCCGTGCCTTCCAGAAGCTGAAACTGCATAGCCAAGTTGAGACCCGCAGAGCTATACTGCAACCAGTCGTTGAGCAGGAAAGTATTAGCGGCCTTGTTGGCTACGGTGATCGCAGCTCCTTCTTGTATATTTGTAAAGAGGGAAATTTCTTTGCCTTTTTCCTTGTCATCAGTCATTTGCGGCTCTGTCAGATAAAAAAAGAGGTCGATGCCGCCTTCTGCTAAAGAATATTCAAAATAAGGGAAATTCCCTTCTTGGCAAACCAGGGAATGTGTTTGTGTTTGGCTGCCCCACAGGAGTTTAAACGGTTGAAAGTACTTTTCAAAAGCTGGGTCTTGCTTGCCATATTTGCGGATGGCAGACAACGAAAAGTCTTGCTTTTTGTGAATAATCCAATCGAGGCCGGCTAATGAGCCTTGCAGATCAAAGGGGGCTTTGGCTACATGCAAGTGCTCATGCACAGCATGCACTAGAGCGGCATGCAATCGCATCGGATGGTCGCATAAAGCTCTGTAAGAATAATTTCCGGTAAGATAACCAAGGTAGATGTCGTATAGTGTCACTAAAGGCTCTTCTTTATCCTGTCCTTCTTTAACGCTGGGCCCCATGTAGCTGCGCGCCTGATCGTCCCAGGTTTGCCCTACATATTTCCAAAAGGCTGTCCAAGGGCTTTCCGTTAGATCGGGATAAACCATTAACAGCGCAGTCAAAGTGTCAGCTATGTAGGCTGGCGAACACCAGCTGCCAAATACTGACTCTTGGCTTTCCTCCAATAACTGCCCCAGCAATCTCTCACCTTCCTGGCTAAAGCTGGCGGTATCCCAATAGTCGCCGAACGCTTTGGCTGCCGCTGCAATTTTAATGGCGGCCTGAAAGGGGGGCTTTTTTTCCGCGTATTTTTTCAAGCTGTATTCCAGCGAGAAACGGATTGTTTCCGCTAGCAAGCCGCGCAAGTCATTGCCTAAAATAATGGAAAAGTTTTTTTGCATCCAAAATAAGACCGGCAAGATGTGGGCGGCCAGCCATCGGTCTTTACAATGGGGGTATTCATGCAGGTAAATGGGAAAATTGCCCAGAGATTCTCCGGCTTGCCTGTTTTGAAAGCTAAGGAGCTGCTCAAGCAGCTTTTTAGCTTCATTGATATTGTCGGAATTTCTGGTGCGGAATAAGGCTAAGACAAACAATAGGTTTTCGAGCACAGGGATTGTGTGATGAAACGATTCATCCTCAAGGTTATAGCAGTAATGCACCCAACCAGTCTGGGGACTTTGGCGGGCCCTGCCGGCAGTGATGGCTAAATCGATTAATTGTTTGGTACGTTCATAAGGTTCATTCATGATTATAATCCTAAGCCGCCGGCGACTTCAATATTTTGACCGGTAATATAAGAATTTTTGGGGTCCAGCAGAAATTTCAAGACTTCCGCCACTTCATAAACACTTCCGGGACGATTCATAGGGAGTGCTAAGGGGTCGGCCAGCAGCACGGAATTTTCCATAGTGCCAGGGGAGACCATATTGACACGCACTTGCTGCGGGGCTAGCTCTTTGGCCAGGGAACGGGTAAGGGTAAGCAAGGCTGTCTTACTCGACATATAGGCGGCAGCTTGTGTAAACAGCCGGTGCGATTCAATGCCTGAAATGCCTAAATTGATAATGGCGCCTTTATGCTGTATGATTGAAGGCAAAAAAGCCTGCGATATGGCAAAGGGGGCATGCAGATTTACTTGAAATATTTTCTCCCATTCTGCAGCAGGTGTTTTTGAGGCGGCAGCAACGGTAAATATCCCTACATTATTGATCACATTTTCAATGTTCTGATAATTGGATTGGCAAGTGTCAATAAACTGCTTTACTTGCTCAGGAGTATCAAATGCCCCTTGGATAATAGCGGCATGAACACCCAGCTCCTTGCAGTGGCGGGCTAGCTCATCTGCGGCGATACGGCTTGTATTATAATGGATAAGGATATTCCAGCCGGCATGCGCCAGCGTTTGCGCAATCGCCTTGCCAATCCCTTTTGCAGCTCCTGTAATTAGCGTCCAACTCATTGGCTTTCTCCGCGTTTTTGTCTGTAAGCTACAAAGGCATATTCTCCTGAAGGCAAAGCAAAGGGTTTTTTTATCCGGACAGCGACTTCAACTACTTGAGGATATTTCAACAATATAGTTTCCGCTAACTCCCACGCAAATACTTCCAATAGCAGATACTTCTTTACATGCGCCAATTGCGTCGCCAAATCAGCCAGCTTTGTGTAATCCACGCTATCTTCAATATGGTTGCTGTTCAGGCAAGCGGAAATATCCGCTGTGGCCTCAATGTCAATAAACAGAGGCTGCTCTTGCTCGCGCTCATGCGGATAGATTCCAATAATTGATGAAATCTGGTGGTGCTTAATGCCTATCACAGCTAAATGCGGGGGGCGGCTGGTCATGGATTCCTAGTGCTTAAATGTTATAGCTCTATTTAAACCTTCAATAATCCCATCAAGAGCAGCTGACGGGGCCACAATATCGGCAATAGCCAAGAGTTCTTGGGGGGCTGTGGCCATAACCACTTTAACAGTAGCAGCTTTCAGCATGCTGATATCATTAAAATCATCGCCGGCTGCGATAATAAGAGGGGCTTTTTTATCAAATCGCGTTGAAAAGCTGCGCAATGCCTCCCCTTTAGTGGCAAAGGGATCGGTTCCTTGGGCAACAAAAGCGTGTTCATCGCCAAGAGGGTCGCTAATGATAGGCATATGGAGGCGGCTCCCGTCTAATTTTTGCTGAATCCGAGCTAAAGAGGCGTACTCGCCGAAACATTTAATCGAAGGAAAGCTGGATAGAGGCAAGTCATTATAGTCGGCCACCTCTATCCAGTGTTCTTGCAGTTCTGCAATGCGCTGGCGCAAGTAGGCTAACAAGGGTTTGGAAAAACGCTGCGGCCTAAAGTAGCACACATCTTGCTGCTCGTATCCGCCATAAATCACATAGTCCGTGGGCTCATTGCTGCAGGCCGATTCGGCTAAAGGAAAAACTGAAGTATCGATATACCGGCGCTGGATAACTTTTTCAGCGGGCATTTCAAAAATCAAAGCCCCATTCTGCACAGCTAAAAAATAGGGGCAATTCAATTCACGCAACGGTTTAACACCCCAGGCAAATGGCCTGCCGGTAATGAAAATCAATTTCCAGCCTGCCCGCGCTAAATCTTCAAAATAAGCCGCTACCGTTTTTGATAAACGATGATATTCAGCAGTGCTGGTGCCGTCTATGTCTAATGCAATAATCCCTTTCATAATAGAAATAGAGTAACACAAATCATATAAAAACCCAACAAACCTAAAAAGGAGGCGGGGAATCGAAACTTAGGTGTTCTTTGGTTACAGGATGAGTAATTTGCAGACGCGTGTGGTGCAAGGCGATTCCCTGAAAAAGGGTGCGGCTGCCATATTTAGCGTCTCCAACTATAGGATGCCCTATATGCGACAGCTGCAGCCGGATTTGATGATACCGCCCGGTTTCCAGATCGATTTCTATAAGCGAGCAGTGCTGGCGCAATTCGAGCAGCTTGCAGCTCAGACGCGCTTCTTTGGCTTGGGGGTGGTTTTTAGCTACAACCTGGGCATGGTGCTCAGAATGAAGCAAATAGTGGACGAGAGTTGCATTGCCTGCAAGTTCACCCTCTGCCAAGGCAATATAGGTTTTTTGGAATTCTTTGGCGCGCACAGAGGCGTTTAAGCGCTCCAACGCTTTGCTCGTTTTAGCAAAAAGGACAAGGCCGCTCACCGGTTTATCTAGGCGATGAACTGCATGCAGAAACACATTGCCAGGCTTTTGGTGTTTTTCTTTTAACCACTGTTTGGCCCGCATTTCCAAGCTTTCTAACTGGTCAGGAGCAGGCTGGGTTAATAAGCCGGCCGGCTTATCGGCTACCAGCAGATGATTATCTTCGTAAATGATGTTTGGCTGCTTCACGGAGCCTTTCCTTGACTGCGGCGCTGCCTCAATACTTCATATAATAAAACAGTGGTAGCCATTGCGACATTCAGTGAATCTGCCGCTCCGCACATGGGGATTTTCACTTGCAAATCGGCATGCTTCATCCACACATTAGATAAGCCGTATTGTTCTGTTCCCAATGCAATAGCGACAGGCTTCGTCAAATCAACTTCTGTATATTCATGGACGGCAGCCGGCGTTGCCGCTAAAATGGCAATCCCCTGCTGCTTTAACCAGTCCAAGCACTCTCTGCTGCCGGCTTCAGCGGTTGGCACCGTAAAAAGCGTGCCTACGCTAGCTCTTACCACGTTGGGATTGTACAGGTCGGTGCATTTATCGCATACGATCAAAGCGTCCGCTCCTACGGCATCGGAAGAGCGCAAAATTGTCCCGAGGTTGCCAGGCTTTTCAATGGATTCGGCAATGACCAGGAACGGCGGCTTTTCGGGTTTAAGGATGGTATTCTCCAGATCTTTCAATGAAAGCCGCTGCTGCATGCCAATCGCGAGCAATCCATCGGGACGATCCCGATAGGAAATTTTTTTAAACACATTGGGCTCGCAGCTATAAGCGGCAGCACCTTTGGCTTTAATGGCTTGGATTAAGGCTGGTTCATTTTCGCCTAAAAAGAGCTCAGGGCAGTAAAAAAGCTGATTTAACTGGAAATTTGCCTCTACAGCGCGCAGGATTTCCCGATAGCCCTCTATTAAGCATTGCACCGTTTTTTCCCTCTCGGAACGGTCCCGTAAACTTAAAGCCTGTTTAATTTTGGGATTTTGCAAACTGGTAATATGCAGGTCGCTGGCCGTCATTGCTCAACTCCTGCAGACCATCGCGCAAAACACCCGCTTGGCAATGGCAGCGCTTGCTTACCCCTTAGAACCATTTCTCCGGAAACAACATTCCCCTTAGGCAAAATTTGACCTAGCAAGTTTTCCAAAACAGTTGGACTGAATCCTGGAGTATGGCAGGACAGCATAAGAAATAGCGGATTGTTGCTGAGCAAGCTTGAGCAATCCTGCAGCAATTCTATAATTGCTTCTTCAATCTTAAATACCTCTCCCTGGCTGCCGCGGCCAAATGTCGGGGGGTCTAAAATAATAGCGTCGTACTGCTGGCCCCGTCTAATCTCCCGTTTTAAGAATTTCAAAACATCATCGACAATCCAGCGAATCGGAGCCTCTTGCAGATTATTCAAAGCGGCATTTTCTCGGGCCCAGCTCACCATCCCCTTAGAGGCATCTAAATGACACACTTTGGCTCCAGCTTTAGCTGCAGCCAAAGTTACACCGCCGGAATAAGCAAAGAGGTTTAACACCTGCGGCGCCTCCCCTGTCATTTGCTTTCTTTTTTGCAGCACCGGCTGCAGCCAAGACCAGAACTCTTCTTGCTCAGGAAAAATCCCGAGATGGCCAAAATCAGTGCTGGCAATTTTAAACTTAACACCGCTGACCTCGATAACCCATTCCCTAGGAAAGTTTTGCTTGGTCCAGCGGTTTACCGGCTCCCTCGTAAAGCAGCCATCTGCACGCTGCCAAACATCTTCTTTTAGGCTTGGCTGCCAAACTGCCTGAGAAGCGGGGCGTTGCAATACGTAGTTGCCAAATTTTTCTAGTTTGTAGCCTGAACCGCTGTCTAGTAATTCGTAAGTGAGATCTTCTAACCGCATAAATTCCAATTCTAAAATTTTAACCATTAATATTTTAGATAGATTTATTTTATAAGGCAAGGAGAAAGGTTTTTATTGGTTGCGGATGTAGGTGCGGGAGAGAAGGATGCCGGCGATGATGCCGACAAATCCAGGCTGTTTTTGCAATTCCTCTAAGATCCTAATAGCCTCTTCTTTGGTATACTCGTATTGCAAAGGATAACCGACACGGCGGATAGCATCCTTGACTATTTTTTCAGCACCTTCTTGACCAAGGCTCTGTGCATAGCAGTCAATAAACTCTTTCAGAGGAATCTTTATAATTTTATCTTTATTCATCTATGTTTTAATGCTTATGCAGGTATTAGTAACACTACAGTAGTTGTATTATGGAAGCCGCTTAACTGCCCACCTTCCATGCCTATTTCTCCATAGGTCTCGACACCGATTAATGGGACATCGCCCAGAGTAGTTTTAATCGCTTCGATTGCTTGGGGAAACTTTTCTTTTAGCAAGGCTGAACGGCAACAGCAGTCAAACACAATCGCACCAGCCAATGGCTTTCCCTGAAGCTGCTTTAAAGCCGCTTCGGCAGCTAGCCTGGCAGCATCGATCTGTTTTTGATGGTCAGTATCCATAATTTTAATTACACTGCCTTCTGGTACATTGCAGGAGAAGTTGATTGTACCGTCTGCATTAATGGAAAGCGGAAAGCGCAATTTATATTCTTCGCCGATCTTTAATCCGGCTTGGAATTTTAAAATAAATTCTGGAATTTGCTCAGGCTTGAGTTTGTTTAAATCCAAGCCCATTTTTTCTGCATAGGGTTTTAGCTGATTCTTCCAGATTTCCCAAGCAGGCCTCCCTTCAATTTCTTGCAATATGCTTTCGTCGACCTTAGTAACCTTTAGCGGTTCTGTAACCGGAGTGTGGCCATGTTTTATACCTATGCATACCGGTGTTTTAGAACGGATCAGACATAAACTAACGGCATCGTCAAAGGGAATCCCATTATAAAACACCGAAGTGTTTTTAAACTTAAGGTCATCGCCTGCCGCCCCCCCGGCAAATTTGACATTTGGTCCTAATAAACTGGCTGCAGCCAATACGGTTTCTTCTCCTCTTCCCATCATGCCATCAATAAACATCATCACAGAAGAATGCTTGTAAACAGAATCCGGGGCAGGAAAATTTTTTGTGGCATATTGAAGGGTTTGCACCTGGTTTTTTTTAATGCCTTTACCTATGCCTGAATAAAACTTATGAGTATCCGAGGCAATTAAGGCGCAGGCAAAGCCCCCCTTAGTCACAAGCTGCTCTGTAAATTCTCCAGCTGAAGAACAACCGACAACAGGTATCTCGCCAACGATGCTTTTAAGCCCCAGTATTGCAGAAACATACTGATATTCAGGGGAGCAGAAGACTATAGCTATGTCGGGCTTGACAGTCATCTTTTTTAAAGCCAATTCTGCAGCTTTCTGTCCAACAATAAAACTGTCTTTTCCCTTAATAATACCTGTCGCAAATTGCGTAGCCATACAATACCCAGTATTTTTTTTCGAGATTAGCCGATATCAATATTATATTTCAAACTGATGCAATGTTTATTGCGCTTTAGTAATCTTTTTTATAAAGTTTTGCTGCCGTAACCTGATTGCCGCCTTATTAGGTAGCGACTGGAAAGTCTACGCCAAAAAATTGACTAAATTGAAGTTAGACCTTAAAATTTACCCATCTAATTTCAGGATAACATGGATTTTGTAACTAGCCTCACAGCTTTACCTGTAAGAGAAACTTTTGCAGCAGCCTCTAATTTATTTGCTGTAGCTGAATATCGCACAGCTTATCAAATAGGCATGCAAGCTTTAGATGGTGTCTATAACTTATTTTGTTACTTAAGGAATCCAGAAGAATTAAAAACAAAAACCTTTCTTTGGTTTCATCCTGTTAATAACCAAAGTGTTTACGAACAAGTCGGGAAAATTCAAAAAATTGCCAACATGTTCTTGTTTATGCAGATATTTAAAATTTTTTCTTACATTCCATTAAGACTTTTACCTTTACCTTTAACTATTATTCCCCATAGCGGCCCTGTTGGTTTTTTTGCAAATGTTTGCGGCACTATTGGAGCTTCTTTAATGGCTAAAGCACAAACTTCCTCCCTGGGGCATCAAATCAAATGGTGCCGGGCCAGTCATGACAAAATTGCAGAAAAAAGTTTTAAGCTGCTCAGCTACCTCACAACAGCAGCTTCATTAGCCATTCAAATTTTAATCTACCTTAAGCCTTCCAGTAATGACGTCCTTTTACTCTCCACAGCGCACACATTAGGAATGGCCAGCATCGGTTTTATGGCAATGGGAGTAGCCATCTGGTCCATCCGCAATAGGCAATTAATCGTGACGGTTATTAAAAATACTATCGCCAAATGTCAGAGGGTGCGTTGCCAATATCTAAGCCCCTTGGAAAGCAGCAATCAGGGTTTAAGAAGGTGATAAAGTATTATTCTTGTCTTAATATAATTTTAACAATATTCCTCCATCGTATAACGCATAAACTGAACATGATTGGCTGATGTGAACCCTTTTCAAAAGTGGTTGAAAAATGTTTCCCCTATACAGAGCAACCAAATTTTTATTCCAGCCAATCGTCCAGGCTACAAAGGTTGTTAAGAGCTGCTCTGTCTTGTATCAAAAATTACAGGGACATCCGGCCTCAGATTTAGCCCTTCGCTTGATTGGCTGCGCCGGAAACATCAGTGAATTGAGCACCATAAAACTTAGAAACATTCGCACCCCCCATGAAAAGGGCCAATTAGCTGAAAAACGGATGAAGATCGCTTTTTTCGCCAATCTGTTTTTTTGTTTCGACCTTCTCCGCATTTGCCAGCACCTGCCTTCAACTTTCAACCCTGGGATTGCTTACAGAGCTATCCATATGGCCAATGTATTTTCCTTAACCGGGTCTATCATGTTCATTAACTTAGCCCTCGAACATCCAGATCCACGGCCTATCCACCAAAACCCCAATCGCCTGCTTGATTTGTGCATCTACTCAAGCTGGATAGTTTCCATTGCCCTGACAATCATGGCAATGAACTTTCCTCTTCTGTTTCAAGCCATTGCCATTAATGGCGCCCGTAATTTCGCTAACGCGGCTATCGGCTTTACCATTACCAAAAAAATCTATTATGTGATTGACCAGCGTGAAGATCTTCTTAACAAGATATGCAGCTTTATTGAGGGCTTAAAAGATGACTGGTTCGACTATTGCCAAACACTTGAAAAGGACTTTAAGACAACCGCATTTGCAAAAGCAGTCTATTTGCCGGCTCAAAAGCGGCCGGTCTTTAACTTTTTGATGAAGGTGTAAAGCAGATAGTTCCCCGCCTTTTGGATTATGGCTTTCCGATTTCCTCTTGCCAATATTTTAAAAGCATGCGGCTCTTCGCCTTTTTGCATTGCAGCCAACCAGACAGTGCCTACAGGCTTATCTGAAGCGCCTCCATCAGGGCCGGCAATGCCTGTCACGGCCCCAGCCAGCTCTGATCCGAAGGCGCCTTGCACGCCTTGTACCATCTCCAAAACAGTTTCCCGGCTAACCGCTCCAAATTGCGCCAGCGTTTGCCCGCTCACATTAAGAAAATGCATTTTACTAAAGTTGGAATAGCATACGACCGACCCCATAAAATAAGCTGAGGCCCCGGCAAATTCTGTCAGACGCGCCGAGACCGACCCGCCTGTACAGGATTCTGCTAATGCTAGCGTTATTGCCTGCCTGCGCAGCTCTTCATGCAATTCCCGCTCTAAGGACTCTGCAGCAATCGGCAGGTAGAAATGTGAAAAAACCTTTTTAAAATATTCCCCGGCGGCAATAAAACGCTCTTGCTGTCTTGGGGAGTAAATAAGAGCATTTAAAGCAACTGTCACATACCCTAAATGCGGGTAAATGCCAAAAGATATTTCAGGATATTCCTTTTCCACTTCCCTTAATACAGGATCGATCTCGGACTCTATCGTATTAAAAAAATGCAGCAGTTCTTTTGAAAAAGCATGTTTGATGGGGAAATTAGCTTTTAAATACGGAATCAGCTGCTCCGCCACTAAGTGCTCGACCTCTATAGGTACGCCAGGAAGCAAAATAATGGCAGAGCCTTTATATTTTAAAATCAACCCTTGCGCAGTGCCTAAGCTATTTTCTAATATTTCAGCCGATTCCGGAACCGATGACTGATCTTCCAGCGAAAGCAGTTTTCCGTGGAAATGGGCATTCAATCTTCTTTTGATGTCTTCCCTTACCACCAGCTTTGTCTGAAATAACTCGCAAATCACTGCGCGCGTGAAATCATCGCTAGTCGGCCCTAAGCCTCCCGTAGCAATGACCAACTGGCTCCGCTCTAAAGCCTCCTGCAATCCATTTTTAAGTAAGTTGAAATCATCCGGCAATGAAGTATGGCGCTGCACCTTGTAACCGGCATCAAGCAATAAGCGGCTAATGGTAGCTGCGTTGCTATTGACGACATGGCCATTTACAATTTCATTTCCTATCGCAACGACTTCTATATTCATGGTGCAATTGTTATGTTTACAGGTGCAGAAGCTGCCCCGCTTTCGCTTACGGATCTTACATAATAGGTGTGGGTTGTGCTAGGCAAAATATAATAGTCTATGAAACCCAAAGTTTTAGAAGTTCCAATTAAATTGCTCAAGCTATCCCGGTAAATGTTGTAAGAAACAGGGGCAACTCCGCTAGTTGGTAAATTCCAAGTGAGAACATTGGCAAAGGCAGTGCGGTCGATAAATCGATTTTTTATTTGCTTGCCTTGCAAATTTGTCGGTGAATTCATGAGAGTAGGGCCGAAAAGGACATAGGTTCCATCCAGCACATTAATTGGAGCACCCATTGCTTGTGTAGCAACGTCAATGAATACTACAGGATTGGAAGCGCCTCCGACAGCAT
This sequence comes from Verrucomicrobiota bacterium, assembly GCA_023428915.1. Taxonomy (GTDB): domain Bacteria; phylum Chlamydiota; class Chlamydiia; order Chlamydiales; family JAEYWL01; genus JAEYWL01. The sequence goes on along the minus strand of JAEYWL010000068.1, from coordinate 21,717 downwards.
ATATAGTTTTACCATCAGGTGTAATAGCAATAAAATTTGGCTGAAAAAAATCTATGCTGGCAAGTAGCGACACCTGTTGGGCAGCCAAGTCTAAAGAGTGAATCGCTGTCGAACTATCATCAGTAATATAAGCGGTTGTTCCATCAGGGGAAATGATGAAGGCAGTTATATCAAATGGCAAATTTATATCCGTAACAAAACTTAAAGTGGCGACATCTACCTGCAACAATCGCGAGCCGCCTGACATATACACTGAACTTCCATCAGGAGCGGCTATTATAGTGAAAAGGGCCGCAAAACCTTCAAGAGTTATTGGGCTGCCAACAAGCTGATTGGTTAAATCAATGGGAATAATAGAATCAGCAAAAATGCGAGGAATGACAAAAGCTGTAGATCCATCTGGAGTAATGGTAATATTATTCATAACAGAGCTCCCCCCGCTGCTAATAAACTCAAGAGAGCTCCCAAATACATTATCAGCAGTAATAAAGGGAACAATAAATCCAGATGATCCACTAAAACCAGTGATATAAGCTGTTGCCCCATCTGGCGCCATTGCAATTCCAGAACCCGCAAATAAAGGTATGGGTATTAAAGAGTAGCTTGCCTGGGCAATTACAGTTCTTGTAGCTGCATCAACAACTACAACCGAATCGCTTGCAACCATATATATAGTACTGCCGTCTGGTGAAATGGCCTCACTGAATATCTGGCTGCCAGGAAGTGCTATGGTATTCCCTGGAGTACTAGTTGCCACATCAATGGGAACAAGAGGGCCTGCATCATCAATCGTAACATAAGCAGTCCAGTCGGTACTGCAAAGAGAACCTATTTGCAATATAAGCAATGAGATGATTTTAAAAACAATACTTCTATGCACTTTGATCTTTCTCCTAAATTTTACATTATGGCTATGAAGGCTTTTAAAATCACCTATGACTTGTGCATCATATTTTCAGCTTCAGGTAGCAACTGTTAGGCTGAGATGTTTGAGTTGATAATGATTGTTAATCCAGGCAAAGCAGTCCTTGCCCAAACGGAAAGGCTCATTATGCTTGGCCCCGTTGAGGATAAAGGGTGTGGGGCGGGTATGCTCCCTTTGCCACTTCTGGATCTCTCTAAATAAACGCCAATTGATAAAACGGCCCTCATCTTTTGCCTGCAGCACCTCTTTTGTATTGGGGTCCGAAAAAATCTGAGGGAAGGAAAACTGCAACCCCCAGATAATAGCCTCTGCCCCATGCACCATCGGCCTAAATTTATTATCAATAGATGAAAAGCCGATCGAGAGCGGCTGGGTTTGCACTACTGGTTCTTTAATGCGCACCAAACTTTTGTTTCCAGCTAATTGCAGCATGTATAAGCAGCGGCTATCATAGCTCCAGGCTGAACTGAAGAAAGCTCGATAAACGGACATGTCTGGTATTTGTCCTGTTGCTAGAGCGGAAATATATTCTTCATAGAGGGCAAGAAATTTTTCCTGGGAAATTTGTTCAGAGCCTTCAATGCAAGCGGTTGCTATTTGAAATAGTTCCACTTGCTTTAGATGGGTAAAAAGCTGCTGCATTTCCTTAATGCTTATCAACATTTGCAATGTTAGCCATTTGCCGGCTTCGTAAGCCGGCTCCGAAGTAGAGGCTATTCTAAGCACGTTTTGCAGTTGTCTTTTTGACAGGCGGACTGAGATATGAACCAACAAAAAGCCATGAAATACCCAAGAAAATGGCACAGTCAGCCAGATTGAATACTGGAAAATCGTAGCCCCAGAGAACAAAGTGGAGCATATCAACTACATGGCCGTATAGATAATAATCCAGTACGTTGCCTAAAGCTCCTGCACATATCATAATCAGCGGTATTGTATTGGCCTGTTTTGTATTATAAAACAAGATATACACCAGCATGGCTGCAATTAAGCAAATTCTAAAATAAAGCAGCTGGTCTTGATAGTGGTAAAATACCCCCCAGGCTGCGCCTTTATTAATCACGTGATTAATGGAAAACTCAACACCTAAGAAGTCTTTAAAAACACCCACTCCTCCATAAGGATACCAAACATGATGAGACTTAACGAGAGGTAAATAATGTTGAGTAAGGAATTTTGAAAATGCATCAACTCCTAAAATTACAACTCCAATTAACCAAGCAGTGCAGGAAGGCCAACGCATTAGATTAGCCCTTTTTCGAACTTTTCCTGGGCTTTGACGGTCATTGTAGCATACGGTACAGCTTCTAAACGAGCTTTAGGAATCTCATCGCCTGTAACATCACAAAAACCATATGTGTTTTCACTGATTTTTTCCAGTGCGCGATCAATCTGTTTTAGAATATGATATTCCCTTGCAGTAAGCTCAAGGCCTATTGTCCTATCAAAGTCATCGGTTCCCTGATCTGCTTGATGTTGTGAATAGCCTGTTGCTTCATCTGGCTTCTTTACCTCTGCAGCGGAGTCCACAAACAGCTTCGTCAGCTGGGACCTCATGTCTTCGAGGCGTTTTTTAAATTCAGCTATCTCATTTTTTTTCAGTGGCATGCATCCCCCCTAGGTTGCATATCGTTCATTCAGTATTGAACACCTGATTATAAAACTCTATAGTCAGGTGTTCACATTAGTTTTGTCTTTTGGTTGAATTAAATTAATTGTCTCCATCAGTTCTTTAATATGTTTTAGCCTGCGATACACACAGGCAAAACGGATATACGCAATCGGATCTAAAGCTTGCAGATGAGTCATCACAATTTCACCAAGTTCCGTAGTGTCGATTTCATGCGTCTGCCTTTGCATGATCTCGCCAGTAATTTTTGCAGCTAAAGCATGCACTTGATCGCGGCTAATTGTCGTATGGCGGCAAGCGGCTTCCAGCCCATTAATTAATTTTTGCTGTTGAAAATCCTCATACCTTCCATCGCGCTTGTGCACCTGAATTGCTAATTCGATGGTCTCGAATGTTGTAAATCTTTTGCTGCAACTCAAACACTCACGCCGGCGCCTGATCGCATTCTGCTCAATGGCATCTCGCGAGTCGATGACTTTCAAATCCTCGTGGTGACAAAATGGACACTTCATAATGCCATCCCAACGTGTTTAATAGTTTGCCAAAACCGGTTTACTGCATAAATTTGAGTATTGTTCACACATCCTGCTGTAAAATTCAAGAGAAAACCACTAAAAGTTGTAAAAAAAGAGATTTATTTATTTCTTTCGCACATTTTCCCGGCAATAACCTTTTAGTTTTGCTATTTTGGAAAGGCGTTAATCGCATCAATAAGTTGCCGCAAAACCCCAAAATCCCGCCGCGTATATTCAAAGACTAGCCGTGGCAGCTCCATTAATTCATTTTCTTCCGGCAAAGCAGCCGTCTGCTGAATATTGCCTTCTCTTACTATTTTAAAATATTTTGCGTTTAATTCCTTTATATTTTCTTCACTTAAAGGATAATTTAATCTAATTACTAATTTATCCTTTACAAAACGACTAGAATTATAACAACGATAGAATTGTTGAATATGGCTTACTCCCTCTGCAGGTGTGGCAGCGTAATGGAATAAATGGATATCCTCAGGGCTAATCCAACCAGTACGCTCCATATTTGTCTTTATATAATCCAGCCAATTGGACCAAAACTGCCCTTTTTCCCCTTCCATTAGCACTACTGGAATAATATTAGACTTGCCAGTTTGCATCAGGGTAAGGATTTCAAAGAGTTCATCCAAGGTGCCAAATCCTCCGGGAAATACAGCTATGGCTTCCGAGTGGCTCGTAAACATCAATTTTCTCGTGAAAAAATAGCGGAAAGTAATGAGTTTGGGATCTCCTTCTATAATGGCATTGGCAGTCGACTCAAAGGCCAAACGGATAGAAAGCCCGAAACTAGTTTCTTTTTTATGCCCTTCATGGCCTGCTTTCATAATTCCATTGGCTGCACCTGTAATGCACATCCAATCTATATCGGCCATTAATTCGCCAAATTTTTTGGCAGCGAGATAATCGGGATGATTTTCAGGAGTTCGCGCAGAGCCAAAGATACTTACCTTGTGCCGCTTTGGATACTGATTAAAAATACGATAAGCATAGCGCATCTCTTTTAAAGCGCGAAGCACCAATTTCAATTGCGGAGTTGTGTGCTGGTCCATGGAAAATCGAAGGCAGGTTTGAATCATTTGGGTGACAAGTTCGCTCTCAAAACTTGCGGGATCCTGGCCAGACACTTTAATTAATTCCAAAATTTTAGGAAGGTTTTGATCAGTTCTTCTCTGGCTGATCGCTTCTTTTTGCAGTGTTTCCACTTTTTCGCTGTCTAATTTCTCCAATTCAAAACTCCCAGATTTTTGGAGCATTCATAGCAATCTGCAGCAAACTTTTCAAGAGATATTTAGTATATTCAACCCAAAGTAATGTTAAATTAAATTTTTAATACAAATGTACTATTAATATTTTTACTATATAATAAAATTGAGGTTATGCGCGTACCTTAAATTAAAAGAATATCTGTAATTGTATTTATATAAAACTTACCGCTATTATTATCGACCTTAATTTAATAATTTTTGCAATAACCCTCAAAAAAACAGTTTTTATGACATCCCCTATATCTTCTTATAATTTTAACTATAACACTAATCATCAACAACTTAATAACAACGCACCCTCTAAAACACAAAAAAGAGGCGTTGGAAAAGAAAACCTGGCACCCAAAAAAACTAAACGCAGAAAAGTGCTAACACATAATTCAAACCTTACTGCTAGTGTGAAGAGTGGTAAAGCTGAATTCAACGATGAAATGCTGATGCAGCACGGAGCCGATCGAGTGGCCACATTTTATTTACAAGCTTCTTTAACTTGGAAAAAGGGAATAAAGACAGATGGCACCAAACTTCCAGTTAAAGTCTGGATAGATGGCGCCCGTTATCAAGGGGGCCAAGCTAAAGAAGGGTTCCATGCGGCCCATTGCAATGCTGCTTCTGGGCTCTCCGATAATCTAAGAGAAACTCTTATAGATGATACGCATAAAGTGGGAATCACACCTAAAAAGCGCAAAACGCTCCAGGCCATGGGATTTACAGACTCTCAGTTAGACGAAATGAATAAACACCACGCAGATAGGCCTTTTATAGAAAAAGAATTTAACAGCACTTGGCCCGACAAAAGAGGGCTAATTTCTTCTATTTATCGTTTAGACTTCACAATTTGCGCGCCTTATGAAGTTAATTTAATGGTCGATAGCTATGCTGAACGCAATAAACGAGGAGAAATTGCCAAATTGATCACAGAGAGTATGCTTGGAGAAAAAGAGCCTATAGAGGCCACTAAAGAATTTGTAGCAATTATTCGCGAGTGTTTTGAAGAAAAAATCACAGAGCTTAATGACAGGATTACCCGCGCAGAGGCAAACGGGGTTGGCGACGATGATTTAAATAAACTAAAAAAAATCCGGCATTATTTTAAAGTTGAATTGAAAGGCACAGTAGAACCATCTTACGAATTATTAACCGGCAAGTTTGATCAACTGACTAAAACCTTAACTCCTCTTGAAGGCGAAGAGCTATTAACTTTCAGCTTTGAAATGCTGACCAATCTCACTAAAGAAGGTAAAGATCTTCCCTCAAAAAGAAAGTTATTTAAGAGTTAACAGTTAGAGGTCATAGAAGTCAGCAATCAGGGTCTTAACACTTTTTCAGTAATTTCTTTGAAAACGCCTTCTGCATTGTATTTCTTGCGCAATTGCTGGTATGCCGGCAAAGAGTAGATTTTCCAAAATTCATCCGGGGTATAATAAGAATGGGAATACAACATCTTTTTTCCTTTATAGGTGGTTGTCAAATCTTCCAATTTTCGCGTGGCTTCGAATCCCTTTCTATGCTGCGGGTAGCCATAAATGCCCACATCAAAAAGCAAGCCTGGATTAGACTGGTAATGCGGCGATAAAATTTGCGGTTCTTTGGCAGCCTTAACAGGGCAGATCCAAATGGGTGTGATCCCTGTTTCATTGAGACTTTCTTCAATAAAATTAGCTGCCTGCCCTTCTGTAATGTAGAAGTCTTGAATCACAAAACGCTCGCCAAACCACTTTTCGGTGGAATTTGCATGCATGATCTGATAAAGCTTCTGGCTCTCCATAAGCCTGCCGAATAGCTTACGGAATATCGGCCCAGGGTATTTAGGACGAAATAAACTTTCATTAGCTTGTAAGAGCCAATTTTGCATGCTTCTCGATTTAGGAAAATAATTCTCCAATACAAAAGAGGCTAAAAAGGGAAAACGCAGTGCATAAGCCCCCATCCAAAAGGCCCCTCGGTTATGCCGAAAGAGATAATCGTAAATAGGCATGTAAAACTGCACGGCATTCTTTTGCTGAGAATTTTTTAACAATTCATCAATGTAGCAATAATACCAAGGCTGTGTGGAGCTGCAATGATTAAGCTCGGGTGCATGTGCTGCTTTTTCTTTGCGCATCCGGCCTGAAATCACAATAATTCTTTCTTTAGAGTAAACAATGGCTTCCAGAAAGTCCGGCGCATCTCCCCGGCTAGTTAATTTTACCATATAGGCAATTGCTGCATTTACGGAGCTTAATTCCCTGCAGGTCAGTTCCACCCATTTTTCAGCAGGAACAAGAGCAATATCTACGGCAGTAAGCACTCCAAGAGTGCCATAAGAACTCGAGAGTCCGTAAAAAAGATCATCGTATTGTTTGGGTGTGGCTGTAATGACCTGTCCATCCCCCAATAGCACTTCCATGGCAAGGCAAGCGTCATTAAATTGCCCATAGCGATAAGAAGAGCTTTCAATGGCAGCTCCCATAATGGCCCCGCCAACAGTAATTCCTTTAAACTCAGGCACGACGGGCGGCAGATATCCATAGGGTAATGTCGCCTGGGCTAGCTGTTCCATAGTCACATGAGGCTCTACACTGACGACCCTTTTTTCCACATCCACCCCTAAGATGCGGTTCAATTTATTTACTGACAGGCGCGGCAGTGTGTTGCGATACTCATTTTTTCTTAAGGAATTAGACGATTTATTGGAGCGAATACAAAGCGATTGCTTTTTGGCTTTTATCTGAAGCAGCTCTTGCTGAATCGATGTTACATCTAAACGATGTTTATCACCTGCCATCAAAGACCTCCATCATACTGCGATTTAATTATGCAAGTTAAGGATTTTTTAAATCAGACACTTATTAATGCTTTGCGGCGCGCTTGAGTCTTTCAGCTAAGGTTAAAAATAGGCCTTCTTTGGGGAAGTTGCAATCCACCCAAGCAGCTTGAATATGGTCTCGATCAAGCTGGCGCAACACTGCATATAAGCTAGCGCTAATTCCCTCCGGTTCTTTTAAGCTGCCCAGAGAGTATACCTTCTTAGCCCCAGAATATTGGCGCTCTTTAAAGCCGATGACTACTACAGGTGAACCGGGATAATCTCCTGTTCCCAATGTCAAATTAGCTTGCGGTGCATAATGGCGGTAATGCTGCCCCGGGCAAACCGGCTTGCTTTCTTTTTGCTCGCGCAATTTTGGGGTATAACCAAGCACTTTGGCTAATTGCTCCTGTGTAGTAGCCCCCAAACGGGCAATCTCCCAGGCACCATCAAAGTAGACGATAGTCGATTCAAGCCCCTTTTTACAATTCCCCCCATCCAGCACGGGGAAACCTGCACCAAAATCCTCTTCCACATGCTGTGCTGAAGTAGTTGAAGGCTTGCCGGAAAGATTTGCAGACGGAGCCACTAAAGGCCCTGTTTGCTTAATGATTTCAAGTATTTCAGGCTGGTCCGGCATACGCACAGCCACAGTCGGTAAACCGGCTCTAGCTTGCATCGGAACAGTTTCGCAGGCTTCTTCAATAATAGTCAAAGGCCCTGGCCAAAAACAGTGCATCAATTCTTGAGCATGAGCCGGTATCAGTTTGACTATTTCGTTCAGCTGTTCGTAATTGGCAATATGCACAATCAAGGGGTTGTCATTCGGCCTTTTCTTTAACTGAAAAATCTTTTCAATGGCTTTCGGCTCTGAAAGTTTAGCAGCTAAACCGTATACTGTCTCTGTAGGCAAGGCTACAACCTCGCCGGCATTTAACAATCTAATTGCCTCTTCCAGCGTTATTCTCATTTCTAATCCTATATGAATTATTGCTCGTATTCAGAGAAGCTGTGAAAAAATTGCGCTGATGGAATAATTTCTGCCGGCCTTACAGGCTTCGGATTATCTTTTACGTCATTATACCAGGCCTTACGGCCCAATGTTATCAAAATAAGTAATTTGGAGTGCGGCGACTCGTCGCCGCTTTGTTTATGTTCGACTTGTCGAACATAAAAACCACTTCTTAAATCTAATCTAAGGGGTTCGACAAGTCGAACATAAACACCACTTCTTAAATCTAATCTAAGGGGTTCGACAAGTCGAACCCGGCAAAAGCGGCGACGAGTCGCCGCACTCCAAATCCCGCAATAAAAACCTTATTTTGACGACATTGCCTTACGGCCTGGTAATATTATGTAAACAACATTCGAGTCCTGTAAGGACGGCAGCAATTATTAATTGCATATTTTTTTTACAGCCTCAGTATATATTACGAAAAAAAGGGAATTTAATGCACATTCTAGTACTCAATGCCGGCTCCAGCAGCGATAAATGTATTTTGTTTCAAGACACCGCTGCTATTTGGAAATGCCACATCGATTATCAAGAACAGAAGTTAGAAATTACCTGTAAGGGCCAAACAGCAATACGCCCATTTTCTGGTAAGCGCCCTGAAATTTTGGCTGAAGCCATTCAAGATATTTGGAGTGTGCAGCAATTAACGGCAAAAGAGGCGATTTGCTGCGTAGGGCATCGAGTAGTACAAGGCGGCGGCCATTTTTCAGAGCCTGTTTTAATTACCCCTGAAGTTAAAGCTGCCATCAAACAATTAATCCCCATAGCTCCCTTGCATAATCCGGTTAACTTGGAAGGAATCGAAATCTTGGAAAAGTTATTTCCCAATATTCCTCAAGTAGCCGTATTTGACACAGCTTTTTACCACCATCTGCCAAAAGTTGAAGCCACTTACCCAATCCCAGCTGCCTGGCGTCAAACAGGAATTAAGCGCTATGGCTTTCATGGCATTAGCCACGAGTACTGCGTGCAGCAAGCAGCACAGCATGTCGCACAACCTCTCTCCAAGCTTAAATTGGTAAGCTGCCATTTAGGCAATGGGGCTTCCATCACAGCCACAAGTCATGGACAGCCAATTGCCACTTCCATGGGCTTTACCCCTTTAGAAGGGGTAATGATGGGCACACGCAGCGGCTCAATCGATCCTGGCATTCTGCTGCATCTGCTGAAAGAAGGCGTGGACCAGCAAGAACTTGATCGGGCTTTGAATAAAGAATCTGGATTAAAAGCCATCGCAGGCGAACCCGACATGCGCCGCCTTGCAATCCGATATGCACAAAATGACCCGGAAGCTAAATTAGCAGTCGAAATGTATGCCTGGCGCATCAAAAGCTATATTGGCCATATGTTCTTCTTACTCGGCGGCGCCGATATCTTGCTATTTACTGCTGGTGTTGGCGAACATTCAGCCTTAGTCCGCAGTCTTTGTTGCAACAACCTGGAGGCCTTTGGCATTCAACTCGATGCAGTCAAGAACGAGAAGAATGCGATCGAAATTTCTTCCGGCTCCTGCCGCATATTAGTGATCCCCACCCAAGAAGAGCTAGCTATCGCTAACTATTGCCATTCCTTGCTAAAATCTTCATTTTAATAGACAAACGACATTATGGACCTTAACGACGCCAAGGACATTGACGACAAATAACTGGCGCTTAGTCCATTAAGTCCATAAGGTCCATTGTCCATTTAAGCGCCTACTTCAGATTTTACACCATAAACATCATTAGCATTACTCATATCAACTAAACTTGATTTTTAGTTTTGTTTATATTATAATTATTATACTTAAATTATAATTTATAAGAGGAATATATAAATATGAAATTTAATTTTTCTAACCTTACCATTGTCGCAGCTTTGATGCTCGCCTGCCTTTGCCCAAGCAAAAATGGTTTTGCAGCTGAGTCAAGCGATGTCGTCATTCGCGCGGCTTTAGACATTGGTTCCGGCGCTACTAAACTACGAGTGGCTGAAATCAACACTAAAACTCAAAAAATCGAAAAAGTGTTGGTCAATGTTTCCATGGCAGTACCTTACCAAGAAAAACTCGAACTCTCTAAAGACCAGGCTTTTGATGAAGAACTCATTGAAGAAGGTTTGAATGCTATTAAAGACAGCTTGCGCATTGCTAACGAATTTCACGCCGAAAAAATGGTAGGCATAGCCACAGCTTCTTTTAGAAAAGCCGTAAACGCCCAAGATTTTATTGAGCGTATTAAAAGAGAAACGGGCGTAGAAGTCCATATTATTGACCAAGGGCTAGAAGGCGAGCTGGCCTTTGAAGCTGTAAAATCTCAAGTCGATGTGGCCCCTGAAAATCTCGTGGTTTGGGACATCGGCGGCGGCAGCTTGCAATTAACCACCATGGATAAAGATGGCAGCCTGCAAGTTTACCGCAGCGTAGAAGCTTCTGTGCCTTTCAAAAACTACATCATCCAGAATATCCAACTGCGCAATATCACTGAGTACCGTACGCCAAACCCAATGGACCACCGCGATATGCAGCAAGCAGAACACAAAGCTAAGCGCATTGCGGCAAAAGTTGACAGCTACTTTAAAGAAAAGGTTTCTAATCCTCAGAATTTAGTTGTAGGCGTAGGCAATATCTTTAGTATCCGCATCCAGCCGTTAGTGGATAATAAAGCTAGCTTCAGCCTTGCAGAATTGGCTAACAAAGTTTCTGAATTAGCGCATCTATCTGATGAAGATGTCGGCAATGATTCCTTTGCCAATGTGGGCATATCCAATCCAATTTTGATCCTGGGCTATATGAAACAGCTGGGAATCCAAAATATGGAGATCCTGGATGTCAATAACGCCGATGGCGCCATGCTTTTCCCCCCTTTCTGGGAATAGCTGCCAGTAGTTAAAACTTCACAGCATGGCTCGCCTGATGTTGGTGGGCTATGCTGATATCTAAATTGATTCCATATCTGTCGAGAAAACCAGAAACCACTTCCATAGCTACTTGCGGCGAGTTGCATTCCTGCGAGAGATGGGCAAGATATACATGCTTGAGCGCTGAATGAGAAACGTGCCGCAGCAATTCTGCACAGCTTTCATTGGATAAATGGCCAGTGCGTCCCAAAATGCGCTGCTTTAAAAAGGCCGGCCTTGAAGAAGCATGAACCATGGAAGGTTGGTGATTAGCTTCCAAATAAAGATAGTCGCAATCGCGCAAATGGTTTTGCACTAAAGTAGTGGCATAGCCTAAATCGGCGCACACGCCGATTTTCAAAGCATTCGTTTTAAAGGTAAAAGCCACAGGATCTAAGGTATCGTGTTGAATGCTGAAAGGGTGGATTTCAAAATCGCCGAATTCAAAGGTTTCGCCGGTAGCAAAAATCTTAAATTTTGGACATTCGCGCATTACATGGACAATACCTTTGGCGGTCTCGTGATTGGCAAAAACAGGAATGCTGTGCTTAAGGGCCAGGGTTTTAAGTCCGGAAATATGGTCGCTGTGCTCATGAGTGACTAAAATGGCATCGATTTCCGAAAGCCCTACTCCTAGAGCAGCAAGATGAGCCTCCAGATTTTTGCAGTTAATGCCGGCATCAACCAATAGTTTAGTTTGCTTAGTGCCGATATAGATACAGTTGCCTTTAGATCCGGAAGCTAAAGGGCAGAAGCCTTCCATGTATAATCCTTGCGAAAGCGCTCATATTACCGCCTTGCCCATTAAATAGAAAGCCTGAATATAGCGCTTAAAAGGGACAAATGCCTTATGGACTTAATGGACGAAGCGCTAATAATTTTACAACATCAAAACTAGATTTTAAATTCAAAATACTGGCGCTTAGTCTATTAAGTCCATAAGGTCCCTGGCGTCCCTATTGTCTATTGTCCATTTAAGCGCCTAATTCAGACCTTTAGGAAATACCTCTTAACTAGGGGTCGAAGAGGTCGGCGGCTTCGTCTTGGGATTCACCCTTGCCGATGAGGACTTTACGCGGCTTGCTGCCTTCGGCTGCGCTAACTACGCCGCGGGACTCCAGCTGATCCATTAAACTGGCAGCGCGCGCATAGCCGATTTTGAGTTTGCGCTGCAGAAAGGTTGTAGAGGCATTTCCTGTACCAGTGACAATTTCATAAGCTTGCTTATATAGGGCATCCGTTTCCTCCCCCAAGCCCTCATTGTCCCCGTCGGGATCATCTAAGCTGACCATTTTATCAAATGACGGAATCCTGTACTGGGGCGGCGCCTGCTCGCAAACCGACTTTATGGCGGCATGGATTTCTTCATCGCGAATATAAGCGCCCTGCGCTCGAATCAGCTGCGAAGATCCAGGAGGTAAAAACAACATATCCCCATTGCCGAGCAGCATTTCAGCACCTACTTCATCCAGAATAATCTGGCTGTTCACTCTGCTGGCTACTTTAAAGGAGATGCGCGTCGGGAAGTTAGCTTTAATAAGTCCGGTAATGACTTCCCTGGAAGGGCGCTGGGTGGCTAAAATTAAGTGGATGCCTACTGCGCGCGCCATTTGTGCAATGCGGGCAATCGGCGTTTCTATGTCGCTGCTGGAAGCCATCATTAAATCAGCTAACTCATCGATAATGCCTACCATATAAGGCAGTTTAGCAGGGACCGGCATTTTTATGCTGTTCTCAAACTCCAGATTTGGCGTGCGGGTGTTGAAGCTTTCGATATTGCGCAAGCCTAATATTTTCAACAGCTCATAACGGCTTTCCATCTCTTTTACCAGCCATTTTAGAGCTGTATAAGCTCCATGCGGCTCGGTAATGACGGGGGCTATCATATGGGGCAGGTTGCTATAGGGAGTGAGCTCTACTTTTTTAGGGTCGACCATCAAGAGCTGGATTTCATCGGGCTTGGCATTGTAGACAATCGACATCACAATGGTGTTGATGCAGACCGATTTGCCGGAACCTGTGGCGCCTGCAATAATGCAGTGGGGCATTTTAGCCAAATCGCTCATGACGTAGTCGCCATTAACGCTTTTTCCAAGCAATATAGGAATGTGAAATTTGCGTCCGCCTTGTTGATAGGCCGTGAGCAACTCCTTAAAGCCCACTTCTTGCGGCTGAGGATTGGGCACCTCAATGCCGACTGCGGCTTTTCCTGGAATAGGGGCGATGATCCGGATCGACTTGGCTTCCATGTTAAGCGCAATGTCGTTTTCCAATGTTTTAATTTTTTGCACTTTAACGCCAATGGCGGGGTGGACTTCAAAAGAGGTGATTGTGGGGCCGCAATTAATCTGCCCCACTTTTGCTTCTATGCCAAAACTGAGCAGGGTTTCTTCCAAGACTTCAGCTTGCCGCTTGAGGTCTTTTTTCAGGTTGGTCTGGTCGACTTTTTTGGGGTTTCCCAACAAACCCGCAGCGGGCAATTGATAATGGGTGTAATCGCCATTATGCACTTGCTGTGCTTGCAAAGCTGCTTCACGCTTATTTACTAGACTGGGTTTTGAAATAGTCAGCGGATCCGGCGCTTCAAGCGGGATTTTTCTCTTCAAAGGATCGTCTGTTTTAATAAGCAGCGGTTTTTCGATCTCTTCTTTGCGCGAAACAGAAGGCCTGGCTGTAAGCTGCCTTTCCGGTTGAATAGCTAAAAGGTCAGAGGATCCTTGCGCTTGCGCGCTCTGCTGCGGGATGCGCAGCTTGACATAACGTAAAAAATCTACCGGTTTTTTTGGCTCGGCTGTTTTAGCTGCTATTCCCGCTTCTGCAGCTTTAACAGCAGCCTCTTCAGGCTTAGCTTTAAACCATTCTGCAAGGGCGCGGAAACGGGCGACGACTTCGGCCAGGGTGACTTCAGAAAAAAACAGCACGCTTGCCATCATAGTGGTGCTGAACAGCACAGCGACGCCGGTGACATTGAGAATGTTGCGCAAATTCAAAAAAGGGAGATCATGGTAAAGATAATAAGCCGAAAAGCCTCCTAAGTGGTAGGGTAAGAACCAGTGGGGCCATTTAACAAAAAGGGTGTGCTCTGTAAACACCGTCAATGAAGGATATAGCTCCTCAGCCAAACTAAGCAAAATACAAAAAGAGAAGGCAAATAGGCTAAAAAAAAGCACTTTGATGCGTAAATGTTCAATGGGTTTAGAAAAGAGCTGCTTCCAGCCAATCCAAGCGATAAATAGACAAATGAGATAGCTGCAAAGCCCTAACAAGATATGCAAGCTGAATCCAATGGTATAGCCGATGAGGCCTAACCAGTTTGCTGTTTGCTTGCCATAGGAAAAGCTCAGCAGACTTAAAAAAAGCATGAAAGCAAAAGATAACAGAATAAATCCTTTGATCTCACGAGAGAGAAATGGAGCCAAGGCTTGTGCCTTGCCCTTTTTTTTAGGTTTTGTCTTTTTTTTGGCCATGTTTACGCAAATAAATTGGGAAAATTGGTATACAGCAGGGCGAATATGCCAACCGCCAAGCAATACCAAATAAAATACTGCAATTTATTTTTCGCCGCCAGCCTGATTAATAGCAGCAGGGCAGCTAAACCTGTAAGGAAAGCGGCTATAAAGCCCCACAGGTAAATAGAAACAGGAATACCTTGAAATGCCGAGGGCTCTTTTAAAATGTGCAAGCCTTCTAAAACAGCACTGCCAAGGATAGCCGGAATAGCTATTAAGAATGAAAAAAAGACGGCTGCCTGGCTCCCCCAGCCTATAATAAAAGCCCCTGATATGGTCGCGCCGCTGCGCGATATCCCAGGTAAAATTGCCAGGGCTTGAAATAAGCCTATTATAAAAGCATCGCGATAAGGAGCGGCGGTTTCTGTTATTTGGGCACGAGGGGATTGGCGCAGGCCGATATAGAGCAATAGTGCAGTTAAGATAAAAAAATAGCCCAGCAGCTCCGGCCTATCAAACATGTCTTCTATAGGCTTTAACAAAAACAACAAAGGAAAGAGCGGCAATGTCGCAAGGATTACTTGCATGATGCGTTTTTTTTCAGTGAAAGCGTGAAGCAAGGGTTTAAAAAAAACGATGAAAATCGCAAGCAAAGTCCCCAGGTGCAAGACAAGATTAAAGAGGAGATAATTATGCAAATCTTTGAAGCCTAAAAGATGCTGTGCTAGCACCAAATGCCCTGACGAGCTTACGGGCAAGAACTCAGTAGCTCCTTGCACAATCCCTAGAATGATGGCTTCTAGTACACCCAACGCTAATCCTTTAAGGAGAAAAAATGGGGCGATCGACGGGGGTCGAACCCGCGACCTCAGGAACCACAATCCCGCGCTCTAACCAACTGAGCTACAATCGCCACACAGAGATATTTATGAGCACTATTTTTATGTTTCGCCTATATTTTCGTCAAGCACCATCTTAAAAAAAAGCAACAAGGCTTTAAATTTGCCCGGAATAAGCTCCATAATATTGTATGAGCTGCTCTGCTTTTTTATAGTTGTAATGCTTAAGCTCATCGTATACCCACAACCCTTTTGCATTCATCCCCTGCTGGAAATATAACACGCCCAGTTTAAAGAGCGTGTCCTTATCATCCGGACGCAGTTTGAGGATCGTTTCGTACTCCCGGATTTCTTCCTGGGGCATTTGCAAATCGTGATAGCTATAAGCCAGCTGTGCATGTATCCAAGGATCGTTCGGGGCATATTCGCTTAAAATTTTAAACTCTTCAATGGCGCGTTCAGCTGCATGCCTAAATTTCTTCTCCATTTCTTCATTATAGCGCTCTTTTGGCAGCCAGCGCTCATCGTCATAGCCTTCTATTTTGCGGGGATCTATAAACAATCCCGAAAGCATAATGTAGGCATTTGCTAAAGCTGTATGCAAATCGGGGCTGGTCGGCTCGCATTTTACCATTTTGATATGTTCATCAATTGAAAGCATTAGGAGAATCTCTTTAGTTTTATGCACTTCATGCCAAAAACACCAACAACTCAGTTTCTCTAAAGTGGGATTCAACAACGCAAGCCATGAAGGAAAAATGAACTGGTTGTATTCAAAACTATTTAAATTGGCTGCCAATTTACAAAACCCTTGCGCTAAAGCCATATGTTGCTCTGGAATGCCGCTTTGAAAACCAAGCACTTTGCGTGAAGCCTCCGCATAACGATCAATTAAATCCAATACCTGCTCAGGCCGTTTAGAACTAAAGTAGATGCGCAAAATAAAATAGGAAAAAGCGGTAAAGAAAAGGGAAGCGATACCTATTGCCGTGTAGGAAGATTGCGAATAAACATGTAAAAAATAAGCCAAGGTTATAATTTGGGCGCTAAAGAGTAAGCCAAAAAACACATGGAGATAGGTAATTTTTTTTTGAATTTTTGCATACTGTGGAATAAAAGCATCAATTAATTGTTGAATTTGCGCCAGGTAATGCGTTTTATCTACCTGAAAAATGCTTTCTTCTTCGATTTCTGAAATCGCCATCTGCTTGCTACCGCACCCTGTTTCTACATGGGCTTAAATCTAGGGGTTATAGTCGGATTCCAGAATTTGCACAAGAATTATGTTGACAAGATTTTAAGTTTTTTGCTGTTTCTTTTTTTACCGGGGGTTCCACATAGTCAACTCCCGCTCCTTCTGGCGGAGGCATTTCCTCTTCTGATTTATTTCTACTGACCCCCAACTCTTCCTGGTGAAAGATAAGGAGTCCCATAAAGACGATGATGGTTGAAATATAAAAAGGAAGGGTCACGGTTTCCCCTAAAAATAACCAGCCAAAAAAGGCTGTAAATAAAGGGGTCGTGAATCCTGCAAAAGACATAAAGGTAGCGCTGTAGCGCTTCAACAAATAGCCATATAAATTGTAGGCTATTAGATTGGAGATAATCATCAGCAAAATTGCACATTCTAAAAAAGGAAGGAATTCAGTAACGGGAATGGGATTCCAATCCTCAACAAACATAGAGTTAATTAAAGCCATGGTTCCGCCTAAAGCCATACTTAGTCCATTGGCCATAAATGGAGAATACCCCCCATCGCGTACTAACTGTTTCAGCAGGATCCAACCGTATACGCTAAAAACGGCAGCGCCAATAACAGCGATTTCCGCCCAGGATAAAAAGAAAAAGTAGCCGGTTTCCAATTCACTTTCTGAACTTGCCGCAAATAAGATGGGCAGGAAACCCGCAAAACCTACAACCAGCCCCAGCCATTTTTTGATTGTCATTTTTTCTGAAAGCATAATGTAGGAAAAGAGCGCCGAAACAAAAGGAGATAAGCTGTAAATAAAGCAGGTTTTAAAGGAGGTAAGGTACTTTAATCCCCAAAATTCTAAAGCATTTGTCAGATAAATATTAAACAGGGCAAGCTGGAACAGGCGCCACAGGTGCTGTTTATGGAACACAAAGTCTTTGCGGTGGAAAAGGAACTGATACCCCAGCATCAATACGCCAGCCAGCATCATTCGGGTTCCTACCAGAAAAAAAGGCTGCGAGTAATTCAATCCCGTTTTGGCAATGGTGAATACGCTGGCAAAAAGTGCGTAAAGCAAAAAGACTAAATGCATGCTATTCCTTTGAAATAAATAAAAATAGTGTAACTAAAATTAGAATATAGGAATAGAAAAATGAGCAGGTTAATTCAATTCCTGCTCATGTCAAAACTGCCCGTTGCTTACCCTTCCTCTCCTCTATAAGCTTCAATTTTCTCCTGCAGGGTTTGATTAGGTTTTGCAGGGTCTTTGCGATTTAACAACGCACTTATTTTTGCAAGCTGCGGCGAGCGCAAGTGAAGATTTTCTTCTAAACTAGCCGGATTGTACTCTCGTGAATTCAGCCAATTGCCCCCTAACCTTTCAGCATGCACGGCGCAAGCCAAACTTACTGTAAGTTTAGATCTCGCATCTTCGGACACATCAACATCTAAGCCTACTAACTTTTGTGCGATGCTGATAGGATCCGATAAGCCCTCTTCAACATGCAGCACAAACTTATCAGCATAAATTGGCTTTAACTGCTTTTGTCCATCTCGAAGGGTATAAATACCATCCTGAGCATCCTCCAAAGCCTTTAACATTGCTCTGCGGGCTCCTATCATCTTATCATTATAGACTGGCAAGCAAAGGTGCAGCTTAGGTGCTGTCCCGCCATCTGCCCTCGGGTTAATAACGATGGCATTAAAAGCTTTGACAAACTCTTTAGCCAGCTTCAACTGAAGGTCTTTGTTGCGTTCCTCAGCTAAGCCAAAACTATCCCAGACAACATCAGTTGCACCTGATTGGTATTGCTCTTCCAACATAAGTTCAAATAGTTTACCCATATGTTTAAGGTACAATGTTTCATTAAAGCTGCCGTTTTCATCTATGTATTTCTCTTTATTTAAAGGAGCAGCCATATGCACAAGAAAATCAAAGCCAGTTAAATGTAGGTAGGTAGGAGATTTTCCCTCTACATATTTAGAAAATCCGTTAGCATCCGCCTGCGGGTTCCAATGCATTGGCGCAAAGGTTTCATCAAGGGCATTCATTACATAATTTTCACCTTCCGGCTCGCCTTGGGGGACTATATATCCATTATTTTGGTAATGGCTGGTATAACGAATATCGCTATCGAGATTGATATTGACTCTCAAAATTTCACATGGGGCCAGCAGCTCGTTATCTTTCTTTTCACGGGTTTTGGGGCAAAACTCCACCTGTAAATCATCATAATCCGGTGTTGAGAGCTTGGTGGCTGCATCAAGTTCCGGTTCTTCTCCATCAGAAATTTCCTCAAGCATGTCTCTAACAGCCCTGTCGGCATTGGTGCGATTTCTAACCTGCAGTTCTGCATCCATAAGAAGAGGTTCTGCTACAATAGGGTTAATGAAATTTTCAATAATTGCAGCACCTACTCCCTGAAGCCGCTCAAAGATCCAGCTTCCAATGCCCGCAATAATTTTTTCTGCTAAAGCTGCAATAATCCCCGCCACAGGAATTACCTGGGAAGCAGCTAGCAGCAGATGCACAGGGCGCAACAAAATATTCGTGTCGGAGTTTTTCGCCAGCTCAAAGTGCTGTTTGGCAGTAGGAGGAATCCCCCACTTGCAATCTGTAATACTAAAGTTATATTCCATTTTACGGCCTTAATAATTTTTTTATTTAATTTAATAATAACATCAAAATATTAACAATTAATTAAATTATAGCAAGATTTATATTAAAATAATACTTAAAAATTTAATTATTATTTAAAACCTTTGGCAAATAATCAAAAATTTGCTACAACAATGCAAAAAGGAAGTCATGGAACAGTATACAATTGGCATCGATATTGGAGGCACTAAAGTCATTGCCGCTTTAGTGAATGGAGCCGGGCACATTGTAAAGCGCTCCGATTTCGCCACCACTGTGGAGCGAGGCTATAAATCCATCCTGCAAGAGCTCATTCATCATGTTTCTGAATTGCTAGCGGAATTTTCCCCCGAGAAAGTCGTTGGCATCGGCATCGGCATGGCAGGCCAAATTTCACGCGAAACCGGAGTGGTGCATCTTGCACCCAATTTACAGTGGAAAGAAGTCCCTTTAAAAGAAGACCTGGAGACAGCTTTGCATCTGCCGGTCGCTATAACCAATGATGTACGCGCCGCGGCCTTGGGAGAATGGAATTACGGGGCCGGAAAAGGGTGTCCAGACGCTGTCTATATTTTTGTGGGAACCGGCATTGGCGGCGGCATCATTTGCAACGGCGAAATTCTAAGCGGCCATAGCAATACTGCAGGAGAAATTGGCCATATTGTAGTAGATTGGAATGGCCCATTATGCCACTGCGGCAATTATGGTTGCGCTGAAGCATATGCCGGCGGCTGGGCTATTGCAGCCCAAGCAAAAGAAAGCTTGCGTCACAACAAGTACAGTAAAATCCGTGAACTTTCCCATGATTCCGAAAGCGAAATTACTGCTAAAGTTGTCGTAGAAGCGGCTAGGATGGGAGATCAAATTGCAGAAACGATCCTGCAGCGTGCAGAGCAAGCGTTAGGCACCTTGGCTGTAAATATCATTCACGCCTTTAATCCCAAGCAGCTTGTATTTGGCGGAGGGGTTATCAATGGCACTCCTGAGCTAATAGGCAAAATAGAAGAATATGCCAAAAAAAGGGCGTTAAGGGCGGCGCTGGTTGAGGTCGCTTTCACTCATTCTGTACTAAAAAGTGAAGCTGGAGCTATAGGCGCCTCCTGCATTGCCCGAAAACTTCCTAAAATTGAGAAGGTATTATGAGCATGTTTTTAGGTCCATTAGAGACATTAATAATTGATATTGGCGGAGTCATTTTAACAAATGGCTGGGACACAGCGTGCCGTAAGCGGGCTGTTGCCGCATTTGCTTTAGATGAAAAAACGGTCGAAGGCATGCATCGCCTGAATTTTGATTCTTATGAGCGGGGTCTTATGACCTTGGAAGACTACATCAAACGTGTGTTTTTTTACACCCCGCAAAAATTTACCCATGAAGAGGTCTTGCAGTTTATTTTTTCTCAATCGCAGCCTTTGCAAGATATGATTGATTTAATTGCGCAACTAAAGAAAAAGCATCACTTTAAAGTGTATGCGATCAGTAATGAAGGCCGTGAAATTATGGATTATCGCGCTTATACTTTTAATTTACGGCAATTTATCGACGGCTTTTTTGTTTCAGGTTATTTAGGCAGACGCAAGCCCGACTACGATATTTTTCAACTGGCTTTGGATGTTACACAAGCTGACATGCGTTCAACGCTTTACTTTGACGATAGACAACCTTTTGTAGAAGTCATGCAAACTTTTGGAATTCAGTCTTACCAGCACACAAATTTCGCCTCTACAAAGGAAATATTAGAATCTGCCCTAAATCAAGTGTATTTAGCTTGACATTCGGTAAATTTTCCTTTTAATTTACCAATAACTTTCTTAATTCGATCACCCCTTCATGAGGTTAACATGCTAGACGACGCAAAAATTAGCAATCTTTCGACAATTTTCAAGCGCATTTTTTCTATGCCGATCACCAGGCTTACCTTTCGTGAAATTCAAAGCGCAATTCTAACAGCAGCTGAAGGGGACAAAGAGCAGTCAAAAATATTTTTAGAAAATCTTCTCTCAGGAACACAGGAAGCGCATGGCGCCGAAAACTCCAGCCGGTCGCCTGCCTTTAATCAACTGATTAAAGATTACGGCGTCTCCATTTGGGTAGCTAAAGATATCTTTGAAAAAGCAGACTTCATCAATTTCATTTCTTCTGACATTCACAATCAGCCAAACCGCATTTATTTTACCCATGCTTTGCGCAAAGTTGATGGCAAAGAATTTGAGTTCCTGACAGATACAGCTAGCACAATTCAACTGATGCAGCACTTCACTAACCGCGTATTTGAATTGAGCAAGACAGAAAACAGATTACTCGCAAGCTACCGCAAGGAACTCAATCAGCTAAAGACTACTTTAGACAAGATGTTGCAAGAGTAAAAAATAAGCAAACGACCCCATAGACCTAACGACACCAGGGACATTAATAGTCCATTATGTCCATAAGAGATAGTTGCATAAGTCTGAGTGAGGCGCTTAAATGGACAATGGACCTTAATGACGCCATGGACCTTATGGACTTAATGGACTAAGCGCCAATTGCTTGTCGTAAATGTCTTTGGCGTCGTTAAGGTCCATAATGT
>JAEYWL010000003.1 GCA_023428915.1 Verrucomicrobiota bacterium | reverse complement strand
TGAGCAAACATACCCTCGTTTTATAGACACGACCCTGCCCTTAAGCGAGTACGCCTATCAATCGGACAATGGCTGGCTAAAAGCTACAGTGTATAATTTCCCGACTGATGAAATTGAAATGCGCATTCCTATAGAAAACCAAGCCATACGTTGGCGCAAACAATTAGGCGGAAGCCAAACAGAAGAAAAGCTGGCGCCGCAGTCTTTCAATGGCTTTCATGGAGTGTTATATGCCAACATAGGCATCCTAAGCGGTGAAGAAACAGCCATGCTTGCCTGGGCCCTTCACATCGGCAAGGATCATTACTACGCCATTATGGATGAAGCTTCTTCAAAATCAACAGCTAAAAAGCGGCAGATGCGCGCTGATGTTGCCATAAAAGTAATAGGCTCTCCTGAACTCCTGCAACAGCAATATAGCGAAATAGAAGCTTTCGCGCGCAGCTTTGAACTGATAGATGAAATCCCTGCACGCCTATGAATTATAGCATCCTCAAAGTTTGCCGTTTTTTCGGCAGTGTATATTTTGCCATCCTGCTAATTGGATCAGCAGCCTTGTATGTTATCATAGGTACTTTGCTTGAATCTAAATACGATTCCCACCTGTATGCCTCCCAGTATATTTACAGCCACTGGAGTTTTAACCTGCTCCTTTGCTTTTTCTTTGTGAATATTTTATTTTCTACCTTGCAGCGCTACCCTTTTAAGCGCTCCCACCTCCCCTTTATAATTACCCATATTGGCTTGTTAATGGTCATTAGCGGAGCATTTATTAAGAACATCTGGGGGTTGCAAGGATTTATGGTGATTGAGGAAGGCGCAGCTTCGCAAAAAGTGCTGCAACCCTACACTTATGCCTTGCAAGTTTTAGAATATGCCTCTCAAGAAGCAAAAGAATATAGTTTAGCCCAGCTGCAACGCGGAGTTGATCTGCAAGCCGCTAAACTAAGGCTCGCAGCCTATCATCCTCATGCACCTAGTTCGCTGGCGGGTTGGTTAACCGGCCGCACCTTAATGATTGCGGGATTGCCGCCTATTGAGATTGCCAGCTCGCTCCGGTCAGCATCTCCCCTTGTTCTTCCCTTTCATCCTTACGCTTCCAGGGCTCTGGAAATTTACGCCGCAAATGTGCTTGAAATAGATGCTGCAGCTGAAGCGCAATATATAAAAACGGTTATAGTGGAAGGCATTGATGAAGAAGGCAGGCAGTGCTTTTATAAGCCATTGCATGAATGCTTAGCAAATCAAGATCCCGATTTGGAATTTCAGTTAGAATTTGCGGAAAGCAAACTGCAATTAACAAATCACGCTGCCCAAGACTCTTCGACCATACTTCTTTCCGGCCCCGAAGCACTGCTTAACACTAATAATTTACGCCATTTGGGTAAGCCGCCATTGACGCTAGTTTTGAAAAATACGCCAACCCTGCTTTTTTTACGGGATGCGGAAGGGAAAGAACAGCTCTACTATTTTTCCGAACATGGAGAAATATCCAAAGCAGCCCTGGCCGCTGAACAGATAGCCAGCTACCGCAATGGTTTCCTGGGCTATACATTGCCGGTTTCCTTCTATGCCTATCCTCTTCCCAATGACTTGTCAAGGCGGGAAGAAGCGGCACGGCATTTTCTTAAAACTCTTTTAGAAATTGCTTCCACAAATCGGGAACAGCTGGCGCCTCCTCTGCAATTATTGCAAACAGCATGCCAGAGTTGCGGTGAAAACTTTGCCGATGTCTGTATCGAATTCCTAGACCGCTGGAACCAGGACGGAGGCTGGCTATACACCGCTTCTCCTTCTTCAAAAATGCAAAAGGTCATGAAAGAGTTGAATTGGCCGTCTATTCCAAAAGAAATTGTTCAGGCTTGCTGCATGGCTTCACATATATTTGAAAAACTACAAGACCCCCAACTGCTCCGCAACGCCGATATACTGCAAGCGCTCACGCTGGAAATTTTCTCCCGGCCCCATGCAGTCAGCGCCAGCAAAGATAACAACCATACTTTATTAAGCGCCTGGATGCGCTTGCATGGCATACATCTGCAGCAGTTCCCTTTAAATGCTGCCACGGAACAAGAATTGTATGAGCGGCTAGCCGCAGCCCAAAATGAGATGCACCCAAGTTCCTTTGCTTTTCCGATTACGTTAGAAAAGCCTTTAGAACTAGTGTTTGAAGACTCATTCCCGAATTCTAAACTGGAAAACAACCGCCCCAGCATTCTTGTAGCAGTAAAGCAAAACGAGGGGCTTGAGCTTCATAGATTGCCTTATGAACCGCTGGCCAAAGGTTTTAAGTGGGCCATTCTCAACGGCAGCCATGCCATGCGCTTTGTGCCAGCTTCGATCACCTTGCCTTATCGTGTGCGTCTGCGCACTGCCAGGCAATTAAATTATCCTGGAACGAATCAAGCGTATAGCTATGAAAGCGATTTATTGGTTACTGACACGCGCACAGGGAAGCAAATAGAAAAGACCATTAGCATGAACAACGTGCTTGAAACCTGGGAGGGCTATCGGTTCTATCTCTCGAATATTACCCCGGCGGATGAGTCCGAGGTCAAAACTATACAGCTGACGGTCAATTACGACCCGGCCAAGTATTATCTAACTTATCCTGGAGCTATTATCCTTACGATAGGCACTATCTTGGTTTTCTGGTTTCGCGGAAGAAAAAGCATTAAAAATAATTTGGAGTGCGGTGGCTTGTCGAACACTTAATGTCTTGGCCTTAAACAACCTCTTTTATGTTCGACAAGTCGAACATGGAGAAAGCTGCGACGAGTCGCAGCACTCCAAATTTAAGATCTAGGTTGTTAATAACTGAGCTATACTCCTAGTGGATTCTTGTACTGGAGCTAGTTGCTCAGCTGGCACTTCTTCTTGCGGCTTTGGTCTATTTAAGACTTCCGGCGCAAGTAAATTGCGCACAGCTGCATTGGCGGCCTCAACATACCCTTTAAAACCGCTGACGACATCTTGCTCTGTCAACTTATAAGCAATATCCGGAGTCACACCCAAATTTTCAATAGGCTGTAAATCCTGCCTCTCAGCAACAGATGTAGTGAGGCTAAATCCCACAACGCCAAGGCGGTTTGGAAAAGCTACCACGCGAACCCCTCCTCCGGCACCGGCAGTGCGGTTGCCAAAGATTGTGGCTCTCTTATTGTCTTGTAAAATGGCTGCAAAGAAATCGCCGCCCGAAAAGTCCCCTTCATTTACCAATACTAAAAGGGGTTTGGTATAATTTATATAAGGGTGGGGGTTGATTTGATCAACACCTGACAAATAGGTAGGGTTGGTAAACTTTCTACCAGCATTCCACTCTTCCACAATAAAGCGGCTAAAATCCAAAGCAAATCTGGCAAATTGATAAGTCACAGGATAGCCAAAAACCTCTTCACCAAAAAATGCTTCGGCTTCGCTGTCTGAATGCACATGGCTTAGCTGATCGATATCTGCAAGAGCTTCAAAAACATCCTCTTGGGTAATCATTAAGCGGTGCTTGGGGGTGCTTAACGGCTTGTCAGTTAGCATAGAAACAATAGAGTATACCTCAAACAGGTATCCTCCGAAATTGTCCACCTCATCGACAACTAACGCATCGGTTTTTTCTTCTAGTATTTTAAGAATTGTTTGCAGTTCTTTAATCGTCTCATCTTCTAAAATATAGCTAGGAATTCGCACATACCCAATTTGCGCGCCATCTAATTGATAAATATACGCATACAATGGATTTGAGTCTGGCGTCTGCCATACAATCTCTCCCATTTCAGGAATAAAACTTCTTCCTTGTGCTATCTTTGGATCTTGTTCACTTTCCTCATCAGCATCTGTGCAAACAAGGGAATTAACAACTTCTAAATAGGGGGAAGCAATTTTTGCCTGAGTAAAGTGGGATTTTTTTGCGGCATCATTGATGGCAGCAATTTGTGGGAAAGAACCGTTTTTTACTTCTTCAGGGTAATAATCCCAAATTAACTGATAAGTTTTGACCTTTCCGGTTTCAGCAGAACGAACTGTGATGCTGATAGGCCCGTTTGGCACATTCATCCCTAGCATGCCTGCCCGTATTGTCAGAAACAAGTCGGCAAAAGCTTGGTCCGTCTCAAGATTGGCGTGATTGAGTTCTTTTTCTAGCAGCTCCCGAGTCACTTCGGAGGGGTGGCGGCCATCAAAGGCAATCAACTCATCGCCAATTTCAATGGGATAAATTTTGGCGGAGAGGCGATCTTTATAGATTTTTGTAATAACAAACTTATCGTCTATGGATTTCACACTAAAGGGCAAAGAGGCATTTTCTGTAGAGTAAAAATAAACGCCGCAATGATAGTCTTGCATGCTTCCAAAGAATGAAGAAAGGATCTTATGGTAATCCTTATTTGTAATGTTTTCGTTGGCATAGACAGCCGCTTTAGCCTTTTCTACTTCATGTTCGAGATTCCAGCCAAAACGTTGTGCTTTTAAGTTGCCAGGGGCATATTGTGCTTCAAAAACAGCCTTAATAGTATCTAAGTTGTTAATCATTTTTTCTTGCACTTGGGTGGCAGCACTTAGCACCAAGGGCAAACTTAGCGAAACAAGCGAAAACAGTATCTTACGCATTATTAATGCCTCATTAATTAGTCTATAGGTCAATATTTTTTTGAAAAGGCTTGACTCTCCCGAATAGCGCTTTTACAATTCTATTTTTTTAGAGTGTTATATGGATTCCGTCAATTACTTTAGGAGTGTTCATGAAAAAAACTAGCTCTGTGCTGATTGCATATACTTTATTATTAATGACTGGGGGTTTGATCGGCTATTTTACAGCTAATAGTCTGCCTTCTCTAGCCGCCAGCAGCTTGTTTTCTGTTTGCCTGCTTATAGCAATATGGGGATGCCGGCAAGAAAAATTCTGGGGCTATCCCTTAGCTATCACAGCCCTATCCCTGCTGATACTATTTTTTGGGGTGCGCCTGTATGCTACACAAAAATTCATGCCTGCAGGCTTGATGTTTATTGTTTCCTTAATCACCCTTGCTTCCACTTATTTTCTGGAACGGAATAAAATCCCCCTTCAGAATTAACTTATTCTGCTATATGCTTTAGGATTTTAAGAAAGCTACCGCCTTATTTGGGGAATATGCATGCAGAATGTTGAGAAAGCTATTTGCGCTTTACGCGAGGGACGTTTTATCATCGTTACCGATGATGAAGACCGGGAAAATGAAGGCGACCTTATAATCGCAGCTGAAAAAGCGACGCCGGAAGCCATTGCGTTTATGGTCAAACATACAGGCGGCATCCTTTGCGTGCCCATGACCGGCGAACTGCTTGAGCGCCTTGACATTCCCTTAATGGTAGAAAAAAATACGGAAATTAACCTTACCGCTTTTACGGTTTCTGTCGATTATGCAATTGGCACAACAACCGGAGTGTCAGCCAGCGACCGCACCAAGACAATCCTAGCTTTAATTGATCCGGCTTCAAAACCTGGAGAGTTTAGGCGCCCCGGCCACATTTTTCCTTTAAAATACCGAGAAGGCGGAGTGCTCAAACGTGCCGGCCATACAGAAGCTTGCGTGGACTTAACCCGGCTAGCAGGCCTGCAGCCAGCAGGTGTTATCGGTGAAATGGTAAATGATGATGGCTCGATGTCCCGCTATCCGGACCTGAAAAAATTCTCTGAAGCTTATGATATTCCCCTTGTTACAATAGCAGAACTGATCCGTTACCGGCACTGTAAAGAAAAGCTTGTGGAACTTATTTCTCAAGCCAGAATCCCTACCAAATATGGCGATTTTACAGCCTGGGTGTATTCTTCAAAGCTGGATGGCATCGAACACATCGCCCTGGTTAAAGGGGATGTCCGCGGCAAGGAAAATGTGTTAGTGCGAGTGCACTCTGAATGCCTTACCGGTGATGTATTCGGCTCTCTAAGATGCGATTGCAATGCTCAATTAAATTGCGCGATGGAAATAATTAGCCGGCAAGAGCAAGGGGTGGTCGTCTATCTCAGGGGGCATGAGGGACGCGGGATTGGTTTGGGGCATAAATTGCGGGCCTATACTCTGCAAGACCAGGGC
>JAEYWL010000019.1 GCA_023428915.1 Verrucomicrobiota bacterium | reverse complement strand
TTGCCTCGGCAACGACTTTATTAATTACAGGCCCAACTCTTATTGCAAAACGCATTAAGCAATTCTAATAAGCCCTTTTTTCTGAATTTATGCTGGCCCCTTGCGAGGTTGTTAAAAATGACCTGATTGTTTAGTTTATACCGTCCTTACAGGACTTAGAATATCGCTAATGTTACTAGGCCTTACAGGCCTTAGAATGCATTCAAGAGCCCTGCAAGGGCGAAATAACATAGACCAGGCCGTAAGGCCTGGTAAATAAACGTAAAATAAATCAGGGTCAAAGGGTCAGCATATATTAGTTATTGATAATTAGCTGCTAAATCATTTTGAAAAAATAAATTAATTTAATATTTAATAATACATCTATTATGATATACTATATTTATTATAACTTTAATAAAGTTAATATATGAAATCATATTTAGATATATGTTCGTTAAATTCAATTTCTTTAAAGACAGACTCCAATTTCGGCATTCTTCATGATGAATATAGATGGGTATTAAGAAATAGCTCTTTTGATTCACAAAAATTTATCGATGAACTCAAAAAAGACTCAGAGATGGCTAGGCTATATGAAATGTGGGCTGGGGGAGGAGAAGGCTATTCAGTAGAGCAGCATACAAGCCGGGTTTTGGATGTCTTTGCTACAGAGTTTGCTCCTAATGATGGGGTCGCAATTCTTCTACAACGAGTAGGCCTAACATATACTGAATTTGCTCTTTTTTTAGCTCTACATGATATTGGTAAAGGATTAAGCGTAGCTGATGGCTATATGGCTTGTAGGGGCACGGGAAATAAAACTGTCGAATACAACAAAACAGCGCCAATCGTTCTGGATCAAATGCAGGCAATAGGCATATCGCCGGAAAAGGTACGTCTTTTTTTAGCTTTATTACACACAGATGCAATTGGAGAGGTTTTTAAAGCTCAGGGCTCTGTTGTTTCAATTGAGAAAGCTGTAAGAGATATAAGAGAAGGAGATTATCATGGGCTTCCGGTCGAAGATTTTTTGCATTTATTAACTTTGTTTCATGCTATTGACGCCAGTAGCTATCCCTATATAAGAAAGTTTTTTGCCTGTTCCTCAGAACAATCACCCATAGAAGGGCTTACTCATTTACAAGGTCACTCAAATACTCAAAAAGAGGCTATCGCCGAATTAGCAAAAGCCTTAAATTGCCAAGCTCCTAATTTAAGCACTTGGTTAAAGAGCACTGACTCTTCAAAAAATACCTTAGATCATAATCGAAACGACTTCAAAACATTAACTACAGCACAAGTTTATGAAGCTGTTAAAGACCACAGATGTTGGAAAAAATCGCTAGAGAAGCAGGGTATTGACCTCAATACACATGTGGAATACCAAAGAAGACGCCTACTTGTAAAAGATTTAAAAAATTGTAACCCTGTCTTACGTTTTGTTAGTTTTTTAAAAGCTAGAGAAATAGCGGGCCGTTTTCTTTTTAGCGGTTATCGTAATTGGGATCTTTTAGAAAGAATAGCTGTTCAAGCAGAAAATCTTTCCTCCACAAATAGCGATGAGGTGAGGAAAGCTATAGAAAAAACAGAAGGAAATGTTTTTTCTAATAGGTTAACTAAGGAACAGCGAAATAGAGTACTATCCAATTTCATTTCTCAAAAAATGAGTACGGAAGTAAATGAAGCTTTAGCAAAAATTGGGGAGTTTATTGCCTATCACGGTACCAATAGCGCTGCTTTAGCCATGATGTTTATTCGACAGGATTTTAGTCTATATTCAACCAGGGAACTGAGAGAACAAAGACTTGCTCCCCTCTCGGGAGAAGGGGAAGGAGGAATTTCTAGGCATGGCAATAACGCTATCGGAGTTTCCTTTGTGACACCAGATGCATTATCTAGGGGTTGGGAGTATGCTAACTCAATATCTTTTAGCAGCATGCCCTCTGATGAAAAGATTAAAAGGTTTTTTTCCCATTCTCACTTTCCTGAAAATACTTATTATGGTTTGGATTGGAAACCAGCTTTGGAATGCTTATACAAACACTCTCCCAAATTGTTTACGCAATTTATTAAAAAGCATAATAAGCTTATTTTAGCCGACCTAAAAAGGGAATTAGGCACACTACCTAGGGAGATACCAGAGTTAGCAGAGGGAATAGCAGCTTTTGAACAATTAATCACGATCGTTAGCTCCAACAATCCAGCAGATAGCTTTAAATTTTCTACGATCGAAAAAGAAAATCTTTCACCAGCTCAGAAAAAAATCTTCGAGCGTATGCTCAATCCAGGTAAACATTTACTCGATGAACAAACGGATTTAGAACTCTTTTTAGATAAACTTCTTAAAGCACAACAACATAACGCAGAGGCTCTTTATAAAGCTTTTGAAAATATTGCCCCCTCATCACGCTGGATAAGTTATATCGAAGAACTGGAGTCGGAAATAGAAACTTTGTACACATCCTTTTCTCAATTGCGCTTTCATCGACTCGCAGACAGTGAGCAGCAGTTCTTGACTACTACATTGCCAAAAACATCTAACGACATTAAAAAAGAAGAGATGCTAACAATTGGTCCCCTATCTCCTGCAAATGTATATAGAGCCCTCACATGCAAAGGAGAACTTAACTCCATACGTCATGAAATGGCTCAAACGAGTGGATTAAGGACAGAAAGGTGGCCCTCTATTTATTATTTAACGCTTACCTATTTATTAGCACATAATCAAGAAGGGTTGAATACTCTCAATGAAGTGATGTTGCAAGAGTTTATTGCAGTAAAAAATGCTTGTTACAGCCTTAAACAAATTTTTTTGAAAAAGAAACCATTAATTACACTATCTGAGCATTCTGAAATTACACAAATGCTTACTCATCCTTTTCCTGTACTTATGGCACTATCGGCCTCAAGCGGCCCAAAGTCTTATAAATTAGTTAAGGATTGGGAAGTCCTGTTAAAAGGCATTTCATTTGGAAAAGAGGGAATTCATCATTTGTTTACCGATACACAAGAACATATGGAACAAATTAGAGCAATTTTACCCGCTAATCTGCAAGCAGAAATTACTATAGGCTTGTTTAGTGATTTAAAGAGAGACCACGAAATAGCATCAAAACAAATCCCTCTTGTCATTCCTTCTTGGATGAGTAATAGTGAATTTAAAATGCTAGAAACACATGCAGAAAAAAGAATCTGGGAAAGTAATTAAAACCCAAGTTGTCCCCTAAATCACGCTTGAACATTGCCGAACTTGACAAGTGAAAGGATAAGTTCCGAAGAGCCAAGTCGTGACTTGGCCGAGGGGCTTAGCGTTTCAATTGGCAAGTGCAGGCCTGTTC
>JAEYWL010000018.1 GCA_023428915.1 Verrucomicrobiota bacterium | reverse complement strand
TGGCTATTCCGATGATAGCCGGTCCTTCCCTATTAGCGACAGTGATGTTATTTGCCCACATGGACATGCTTAACGCCGTCTTATTTCCGGCCATCATACTCGCATGGTTTACTGCTTGTCTCGTACTTTTGCTAGCTCCATATCTGCATAAATATTTGGGAAATAGCGGATTGCTGGCTTGTGAAAAGTTAATGGGGATGGTTCTCGTATTATTGGCCATTCAGCGTTTTATGGAAGGGATTCAACTCTTCTTTTTAAAACAGCATAACTTGTTTTAATAGACTTGCAATGGGCAGTGCAAATGTTGTGCTTACCATTGCCTACGATGGCACAAACTACCATGGTTGGCAAAAAACAGCTGAAGGTCCTTCAGTGGAGGAAACATTAGAAGCTGTTTTAGTAAAAATCTTTCAAATTCCGATAGCCTTGCAAGCCGCAAGCCGTACTGATGCAGGTGTGCATGCCAGCCAGCAAGTCGTGAATTTTTTTACCCCGCGTCGAATCGATTGGGAAAAACTTAAACATAGCTTAAATGGCATGCTGCCTGATGACATAGCTGTAAACTCGGTTGAGGAAGCTGCCTTTGATTTTCATCCCACCCTCCATACAGTCGGCAAAGAATACCGGTACCAGGTTTGCCTAGGAGCCATTCAACTGCCCGAACACAGGCTTTACTCATGGCATTATTTTAAAAAATTCAATATGCAAGAGCTGTATAGAGCCATCCCTTATTTAGTTGGAACGAAAGATTTTGCTGCGCTTTGCAATGTGCTAAAAAATTGCAATTATGCAGACACCACTCGCACGATCCAAAGCATTGAAATCCAAGAATTACCAGATAGCAGACTCTTATTCTCAATCACGGGCAGCAATTTTTTATACCGTATGGCTCGCAATCTCGTGGGTACTCTAATGGATATCGGCCATGGTAAATTGCAGGTAGAGCAATTGCCGGCCATTCTCGCCAGCCGCGACCGTACCCAAGCCGGCATGACCGCCCCCGCTCACGGCCTGTGCCTGCATCAAGTCTTTTACCCATGATTGCGCCCTAATCTCGCTTTTAGGCCGGTTATAACAACGCAGCTGCTAGTTTCCGCGCCTTGCTAAGATGAAAAGCTTGGCTTCGGCGCGGAAATACGCATCCGCATTGTTCTAATCAGCCTAAAAGCGAGATTAGGGCGCAATCATGGGTTTTATTAGACATTGATCAGCGGCGGGCTTTTTTGCGGTGGGCAATCCACTCAATGGCGTTGACTAGCATAAAGCCTGCGATCACGCAACCCATCACCAGCCAGAAGTGGGTGTCAGGATAGGGCATGATAGCCTGGAGAGGCTTAAGCAGAAGCCCTTTATCTATTTTGAGGGGATTGATGAAGTACTGGTAATTCCAAAAAGGCCAGACAGTTTTTATCGATCCGATCATAAAACCGGTCATGACGGCAATTGTCATGTCGTGATAATGTCTAAGCAGCCAGTAGACAATCCGCGAAAATAAAACACCGCCAACGGCAATGCCGATTAGTAAGCTAAAGAGAATGAAAAAGGCATCCCATTCAATATAAAGATGCCCTAAACCTGAGCTTAGATCAGCAATGGCGCCTATCGCCAAAGGATAAACCCCCAGGACTGTTAACATATAACTGCCAGAAATACCCGGAAGCAGCAAGGCGATAATGGCAATTCCTCCGCAAAAGATCAGCCAAGGGCTGATGGGATTGGGCGAGGCTTTTTTAGGAGTAGCGGGCTCGCGATTCCGGCTATCTAATAATGCTTCTTTTTCAGAGATTAAGCCCCTGTGTATCATCGTTGAAACGATGTTTTCAGGGATAGCTATAAGTTTAGCCCCGTCCGCAGACACATTGGCAATTGGTATAGTTTTATCATTCGGTATCGGCTTTGATAAAGGCACATCAAAAGTCCTTTCTGGAAAAATATGCAGTTCTTCCATTTCCGTTAGCATAAAAGCGAAAAAGGCGCCGGACATAAGTCCTGCATAACGCAAGGGGGTCCATTTTTTTACCTGCTTCGAGCAGAAAAAAACGCTGGCAATAATTAACCCAAAAAATAGGCCGTATAAGTATTCCCTCTCTAGAGGTTGATTAAGGATATGGTGAATGAGGTTCGCCAAAAAAATAAAAGAAGTGAGAATGCCAAAAATTAGGGCGCTTAAAAACTCCCAAGCCACCTCTTTGGAAAATGTACTTATCTTGAGGGTTGCAAGAGAAGTCAAAGAGCGAAGATTAATTGAATTAATGCTGATGAGAAGATTTTCATAGATGCCCATTATAAAAGCCATAGTACCGCCAGATATACCGGGTACAATATCTGATGCCCCCATGCAAATGCCTTGCAAGTAGAGCATTAGCCAGTCTTTTGGTTTTTTTAATTGCGGCTTTGGAGCATCTTTTTCAAAGCGCACTAAATAACCTCAAAGTATTTCGCTGCATACCAGGCCGCTGCTAAGATTGCCAAAAAGGCCGCCAGCCACATGGCGTTAGGGACCCATTTTACATTAGCGCCAGGATTGCCGCGAACTTCAAGCGTGCCAATTCCATAGGAGAATTCCTGACGCTCATGTTTGTTAAAGACTTCAGGATTTTCACGGACTAATTTATCCCCGTCAATGCCTAAAAAAGCAGCGTATTGCTTAACAAAGCCTTGCGCATATACCGGGGAAATAAGCCTATTCATTTCACCATCTTCAATAGCTTGCAGATAGGTCATTCGGATAGAGGTTGCATTTTCAGCCTCTTTCAAAGAGACATTGCGCTCCATGCGGCGCTGTTTAAGATTTTCTCCGATGGATTTAATATCTTGTTTCATGTCGTGAACACCTATCTAGCTGTTTTGATGACAACTTTTATACAGGATTGGGATTCTAAATAAAAGGGTTTTAATTCTCCTGTTGAAATTTATTGCCCTGCTCATTATGATTTACGTTTTAACCGAAATCCGGAGACTTTTATGGCCAGCAAAAAACGTGAGCACATTAAGTTAAAAAGCTCAGCAAGTCCGCATATGTACCACACGCACAAGAATAAGACAAATACTCCCGGCAGAGTGGAATTGATGAAATATGACCCCAACGTGCGCAAGCATGTTCCCTACAAAGAGACAAAATAGCAGTTTTGCATCTTAAATAGGCTCTGGTGGAGGGGTAATATGTTTGAATTTTCAATTGCCTGCAAATATCTTATCCCCCGTTGGCGGCAGTTATCTGTCTCGATAATTAGCCTGATCTCTGTCCTGGTTATTTCCCTTGTAGTCTGGTTGATCATTGTCTTTTTTTCAGTGGTCCACGGCCTTGAGAAAGTATGGACAGACAAACTTATTGGGTTGACAGCTCCAGTACGCATTATACCAACAGATGCCTATTATCAATCTTACTACTATCTCATAGACTCTATAAGCTCATCTTCTAATTACACTGCAAAATCATTAGCCGAAAAAATTGCCAGCCCTGAAACCGACCCCTATCAGCCTGGAATTGATGAGGAAATCCCTGCGAATTGGCCTGCGCCTTTGTTGGATGCCGATGGAAAGTTAATTGACCTTGCAAAAGAAATGGAACGGCAAATCAATGCGTTGGTGGATGTGCCAGGAATTTCAGCAAAAGACTACGAAGTTACGTTTGGCAATGTGCATTTAAAGCTCATACGGGAACCGCTAGCAGCAAAAACTAATTCTGGAGAGGAGATCCAGCCTGCAGGTTTGTCGCAAGCAGCTTATTTGGCATCATTCGACGGCACAAATCCTTGGTTTCAGAAAACGTTAACGAAAATAGTCCCTAAAGATTTGCAAAACTTGCTTAATGCCATTGCGCGTAATATGGCGGGGAATAAGGAGCAATTACGCATCGAGCTGGGCGAGTTATTGGATAATGCCAAAGTTACAGCTTTGCAGACGCCTGAAATTGGCTGGCGCATCCCCCAAAAATTGCTTCCAGCAAAGGTAAAATGGGAAGTGATTCTCGCCACCAATCGGGCAGGACAGCTATCGCATCTTATTGTACCGCCTGCAGCCAATCTGGCGCAACTTACGCGATTATCAGGGGCTGAGCATCTTAAAACAGGGGTGCTGCAAATTGAAGGCAATTCATGGAAGCTCATCTCTGATTCTGACAAAGAGCAGAAAGATGTGCAAAATATCCCTTTAGTTGTCCCTGGACAAGTAACTATTCCCGCCGAGTTAGTGCAAAGCTCCCTGGCAAGGCTTAATAAATTGCAAGATTTACAATTTGAAGTGCATTTTCAATTGCAAGGAGTTGTTCTTGAGGGCAGAGTGCCTTTCAGGCAATTGGAAATTGCTGAGGCCCAACCTAAAAGAGAACTTACGGGCACTAAGCCGCCATTTTGGATAGGGTACGAAGAAACCTCTCAGACATATGAAATTCCCTTGCATGAGCAATGGGGAGAGGGGGTTATTCTTCCGAAAAGTTACCGGGAAGCGGGCGTGCTGCTTGGCGATCAAGGGTACCTTTCTTATTATATTCCCACAGCAAGTTCTATGCAGGAACAGAGAATTCCCATCTTTGTTGCAGGTTTTTACGACCATGGAGTATTGCCGATCGGCGGGAAAATGGTGTTGCTGAATAAAGAGACCATTTCCCTTATTCGCTCCTCTTATGAACAAAATGACGGGGCCTCAAGCGGCATTAATGTGCGTTTTGACAATATTGAACAGGCTGGACAAGTTAAAAACCAATTGCAGCATGCCTTAGCCCAAAAAGGGCTTGACCGCTATTGGAAAATTGAAACCTACCGCGAGTACGATTTCGCCAAAGACTTGCTGCAGCAGATCAGCAGTGAAAAGAATTTATTTTCCCTCATTTCAATAGTGATTATCATAGTGGCTTGTTCTAACATTATCTCTATGCTTATCATCATGGTTAACGATAAAAAACTTGAAATTGGCATTTTGCGCTCGATGGGAGCTCATTCTGGCAGCATAGCTTTTATTTTTGGATTCTGCGGCATCACAATGGGGTTGACAGGCAGCCTTTTGGGAATTGGCATGGCTGTGGCTACCTTGCACTATTTACAGCCAATTGTCGATTTCATCGGCAGGGTGCAAGGATACGAAATGTTCAATGCCATGATTTATGGTGAAACGCTGCCAAATCAATTAAGCCTGTCAGCCTTGGCAATGGTGCTGGCGGCCACTGTTGCGATCTCGCTAATTGCAGGTTTAGTGCCTGCTATAAAAGCTTGTTTGTTAAAGCCATCCGCAATTTTACGAGCAGAGTGAGGTTAAGCTATGAAACCAGTGCTGAAGGCTGCAAACCTGCATAAGAAATACACCGCCCCGCTGCCAGTGAATATCCTTATGGGAGTGGATCTTGAAGTATACAATGGCGAGACGATTGCTATCCTGGGACGCTCTGGCGAAGGCAAAAGCACTCTGCTACAAGTCTTAGGGACTCTTGAGCCGCCTACAGATGGCGCTTTAGCTATTGCTGGCTTAAACGTCAGCAGTTTTAATAAAAGCAAGCTGCGTAGCAGGCATATCGGCTTTATTTTCCAATCCTTCCATTTATTAGAAGACTTTACTGTTAGAGAAAATGTTTTAATGCCTGCCAGCATTGCCAGGCGTGCTACGGGCGAAGGGTCTAGCGCCGCAAAACAAGCTGCTGAATTACTGCAGCTCGTAGGCTTGTCCCATCGTGCCGATCATTTGGCAAAACTGCTATCCGGCGGTGAAAAACAACGCACGGCCATTGCAAGAGCTTTGTTAAATAACCCTGACCTTATTTTGGCTGATGAACCCACGGGAAATCTCGATAGAAAAACTGCAGATGATATTCATAAGCTGCTCATAGGATACGTAAAAGAGCGGGGCAATAGCTTAATTGTAGTGACGCACAATGAGGAATTTGCCGCCCTTTGCGACAAACGGTATTATTTGTCGCAAGGTAAACTCGAACCATTAGCATAAGGTTGAGTTATGGGTCTCAGTATTGGGATATATGCTTATAATCGAAAATTCTATACAGGTACAGATGAACAGCCTGATCAGCTGCAAATCTTTATTAAGCCAGGGAAAGACAAGGCAAGCCTAGATGCCTATACAGCTCTTCCTGCAGCAACTTGGCTTGGAAGTTCGCCACTAGTCAGTATATGTTCTGGCATAGCAAGAATTGACGAGGCCGTCAGAGTCATATTTAATCTATTAAAAAATTCTATCAAATATAACTATTCTATTCCAAAGTCAGAGTTGTGGAATGCCTTCAAGAATTTAGTTAAGGGAATAGCAGAGGCTATTCCCTTAACTGGCATTATTTTAATCGTATTTGAAGCTGCACGCATAGCTGTTAACTATAACAGAATTCATGAGCAGGTAAAAGAGCAAGAAGGCATTGTTGGAGTTGCTGTCGATGGCAAAGTTGTGGTTACTATTGATTTTGCAAAACTTGACAAGCTCTATCAGACATCTACGGCAACAAACATCCAGCGTTTGGCAAACTTTCGTCATCTTTGTTTGGAACTCCTAAATAGGGCCGAGGAGAAAAGAAGCAGACTAAGCATGAGCGAGTTATTCCTCAAATTGCGTCACATCGTACCAAACAAATAATCATCGTCAACCCCCCCGTCTATGACAAGTCCCTGATTTTGTTGGTCCATTCGTGCTCGTGCCCGCTCATATCTTTTTATAAGTTAATCAATAAAAGATATTGGCAATAGGATGTGGGTATAGGCAATAGAGGTGAATTACGAAAAATCTGTTTATAATTTCCTTGACTTAGGAGAGTGTTTTCTGCAAGATCCTCTTATGGAAAAAACACAAAACTTCATTCAGTCCTTTAGTAAAACTTTCTCCGAACGATACCCCCACTGGGTAGGGTATTTGGCCATAGCTTGCGGGTTGTTGTTTACCTTAGTTTCCTCGTTGAATCTTTGCACCGAATTATGCGGGGAAGCGCATAATTATGTGTTTTTCGGGATGCGTTTTGAGATTATAGGCTTGCTGTATTTTACCGTTATTGCTTGTTTGCATTTTGCCTCAAATTATTCCCCGCTAGCAGCCTGGTTAGAAACCGTGATGGTGGCTGGCGGTATAGGGTGTGAAGGAATGTTTATTCTTATACAAAAATATGTAATTGGACACTGGTGTCCTGTTTGTTTGGCGATTGCAGCTTGTATAGCCCTGCTAGGAACGTCTTTATTTGTAATTGCAGTCAACGAGTTTTCTGCCAAGAAAAAGTATATTCAGACGCAGGCTGTAATGCTGGGGTTCAGCCGAGGCTTTTCCTATTTTGCCGCTATGCTTGCCGGATTTATGCTGGCATTTTCAGGAGTTTCAAAGCCCAATGTGCATATTTTGGATAACGGTATAGACGATAGCCTTGCCTTTGGCAATCAGGCAAGCGATATTACTATCTATTTTGCGACAGATTGGTTTTGTCCCGCTTGCTTAAAGGCTGAGCCAAAAATTGAAAGAATTTACGACAAATTTAAGGGCACAGCTAAGATCTATTTTATTGATAAGGGAATTCATGAAGATTCCATTAATTACACCCCCTACAACTTATCTTTCATGATCTACAATAAAGATAAGTATTTTGCTATTCGCGAAGCCCTTCACGATTTAGCTTTAAGAACCCGCCACCCTACAGATGCCCTAGTAGAGAAAGCGGCTAGCTCTGCAGGCGTACAATACCGGCAGCTGGAATATTCTGAAGTCGATAATGGCATAAAATTCTTTGATAGTGTCAATAAAGGATTTAAGATAAATGGAACGCCAACGGTTGTAGTGTCCGATGGTAAAAAACAGCATTACAAAGCCTTGGTGGGGCCTTCAGAAATTTCTGAACGCAAAGTTCAAGAAGCCATTAATGAATTGCAGCAAGGTCCAAGAAATAACTAATTGCAGACGTCCTGTTTAAGGGCTTTAGTCTTAGAGTCTTTCTGCTTTCATGTTCAATTAATTTTAAACCCAAGTTGCGCCCTAAATCACGCTTGAACATTGCCGAACTTGACAAGTGAAAGGATAAGTCCCGAAGAGCCAAGTCGTGACTTGGCCGAGGGGCTTAGCGTTTCAATCGGCAAGTGCAGGCCTGTTC
>JAEYWL010000125.1 GCA_023428915.1 Verrucomicrobiota bacterium | reverse complement strand
TAAGTAGAGAGGGCAAGCGGGTAAAAATGGGTGAGGGTATGCGCTTGCCGGGAGATAAGCCAAAATAGTTCGATGCTGTCTGGATCAAAGGCCGCAACTTCTACTTTGCCGGCGCTGTTTTTCCTGTCCCGCCCGCCGCTTGGCGCCACATAGATGCATTTTCCCCCTTCGGTAAACAGCTCCTTTAAGACTTGTACGGCTTTCTGGTTATGCAGCTGCTTTTGCAGTTTTTGCTCCGGCGGCGATTCCATTCTTTTTTTGGAGTAGATGCATAAAAGATTGCAGCCTTTGCTAAAAGGCACTGCCAAGGGGTCTGTAGTGACCCGGTCTCCAGCCACAAAGACCATTCTTTCGACGAGTTCCGGATAACGCTCGCTCAGATGAAGCAGGATTACTTGCGGGTCGGGTTCAATCTGATGATTGGCCAACAGCACTACATTCTCGCCTTGTTTGAGCTGCTCCATTAACCGGTCAACGATTTCCAGCCCTATGAGTTTTGAGTTGGAAAAGTCTATTAGAGGGCGGATCAGGTCCAAACTAAATTGGGTGTAGTCTACGGGCGAAGTTACTCTTTGGTGGTAGGGTTCAAAGACAAAGGGGGAGAGCAATTGCTCCTGTACCAAACTAAAGAAGATCTCTAAGTTTTTCTCCAGTTTCTCATTAGAATATTTCCGATTGGAGCCGGCTTGTAAATAAGATTGTCCAAATCCTTTAAATATCGCAGCCAGTTTTTTAGATAGGACGCCTTGTGCAACTAACTGCTCTATTTTGCTTTCTAATGACATGCCTTTACACTTCTATGCGTTTGTTTGTCACACCTGAAAACACCTGGAAATCATTAATATGCAGGTTTTCGCTGATTTCCCATAGGAGATTGGCGTGATGCTCCTCGACCATTTTCTGCAGGTACTGTTTATCTATAGCCATAAGGTAGTGTTCGAGTTCCGGATGGACAATCAGCTTAAGCGAGAATTGCTGATGGCAGCGGATGGCTTTTTTCAGGGCGCGTTCGATTTCAATTGAAACGCTTTCGTGGGTCTTGACTAAACCGCTGCCAGAGCAGTACGGGCAGGTAGTGAATAAAGTCTGCGTGAGAGAGCCTCTGTTTCTTTGCCGCGTCATTTCCACTAAGCCGAACTCGCTCATGCCTAAAATTGTGCACTTTGCCGAGTCGTCTTTCATGCAATCGCGAAGACGTTCTAAAACACGGCGTTGGTTGCGCCGCAAGCGCATGTCGATAAAATCGCAAATAATCAGCCCTCCGATATTGCGCAAACGGAGCTGCCTTGCGATCTCATCGGCGGCTTCAAGATTAATGCGCACAAGGGCTTCTTCTACATCGCCCTGGTTATTTGAGCTGCGTCCGGAGTTAACATCGACTGTATGCATGGCCTCTGTGCGTTCAAAAAAGAGGTAGCCTCCGCTGGGCAGCCAAATTTTACGGCGCAGGGATTTTTCGATTTCTTTTTCGACATTAAAACGCTCAAACATAGGCACTTTGTCGCGATAGTATTCGATGCGCAGTGCGTGCTCGCCGCTATAGCGTTGGTAAAGGCGTTTGCAGGCATTATAGGTGGAATAATCGTCAACCAGAAGCCTGTCAAAGCGTTTGTCAATGGCAGTGATAACCGAGCGTTTAATTAAATCAGATTCAGCGTAGAGCAGGTTAGGTTCGGTTGATTTTTGGAAATTTTCCATAATCGTCTGCCAGGTTTGCAGCAGTCCATGGGCTTCATCGATCAGCATTTCTTCTGTGGCGACGCTGCTGGCTGTACGGCAAATTAGCCCCATGTCTTTTGGCATTTCAAAAGAGCGGATGAGTTTTTTTAGCCTGTCGCGAGCGGAGCGGTCTTCAATTTTGCGGGAAACGCCGCGGTGAGACGAGTTCGGTAAAAGAACGAGATAGCGGCCGGCAATAGAGATGTTAGAAGTTAAGCGCGCGCCTTTAGTGCCAATAGGTTCTTTGACAACCTGGACCAATACGTTTTGGTCCCGCTTCATTACCTGTTCAATATTGAGGTTTTGCTGCTGCTTCGAGTCCAGGGTTTTGATATCGTAGTCGAGGTCGAAGTCCAGGTCGAACAGTTGTTCAAATTTTTTGGTGTTTTCAATGATGTCAGAGATGTGAATAAATCCATTTTCCCCTTCATTGATATCAATAAAGGCAGATTGGATATTATGCAGAATATTTGTGACGCGCCCCCTGTAAATATTCCCGGTAAGCTGGCGTTCTTTTTTTCTCTCAACAATTAAATCGAATAATTGACCATTTCTTAAGTGAGCGCAGCGAATCTCTTTGGATTCAACATTCAGTAAAATTTCTTTCATAAGGAGTATTTTTGACCCGGTTACATATAATTAAGGATTTATGTTAACTCATATAAAGGAACTTTTCCAGCAAAAAGCTAGAAATAAATGCATCTTTTTGTTACGCTTTTGCAGGATAATGGCCGTTGCGAGGAATATGAAAATAGAAGAAGCATTTAAGATATATGTCGATCGCTTGCGCGATGGCCAAGAGTGCAGAATCGAAGAATCTTTCGACCCTGCTTTTCTCAATGTTGATGAAAAGGAATTGCGATTTACAGGCAAAGTTAAGGTA
The DNA here is from genome assembly GCA_023428915.1 of Verrucomicrobiota bacterium. Lineage (GTDB taxonomy): Bacteria > Chlamydiota > Chlamydiia > Chlamydiales > JAEYWL01 > JAEYWL01. Next base: position 28,374 of record JAEYWL010000125.1, on the reverse strand, counting down.
AGCGGCGAGGCCTATCTGACAAAAGATAGTTTGATCCTGCACTTTGATACGATTGAAGCCGCTGCAGAGATGCCTTGTTTAATTTGCAATGAGTGGACGGATGTGAAGGTCCTTTTAGAAGGGGTGACCCATGTGGAATCCCTGGCTGATATTAAAGGCGCTATTTTTGATTATAGCGGGGTTTTGCGCGAGGAAATTATCCTTGAAATCCCAAACTTTCTAGAGTGCAACGAAGGTGCTTGCCCTCGAAGAAAGGATATAGAAAAATTTATTAAAAAACCGGAAAATGCAGACCAAAAGGATACATACCATCCTTTTGCCGATCTCTAATGGTAATTTAGGAGAAAACAATGGCAGTACCACGCAATCGCACGTCAAATGCTCGCAAGAATAGCAGACGCGCGCACCACGCTAAAAAACCAAAAAATATTTTTGAATGTCCAAACTGCAAAGTTTACAAAGTTTCCCATGTAGCTTGCGCTGCTTGCGGTCAATATGACAATGTGCAAGTCATACAGCCAAAAAATAGCTAGGGGATAGAAGATCCTTGCGCATCGCAATCGATTTGATGGGGGGCGATAGCTCTCCTCTTGTTCTTTTCGAAGGCGTATTACAAGCTGCTGCTGTCTTGCCTGATCTGGAGCAGCTTGTTATTCTTGCAACCGCCTCATATATCCCGAAAATTCAACAACTTCTTTCGCAGCAACCAAAGCTTTCTGTTGCCATCAGTCTATTAGAGGTTGCAGAGTTTATCAAAATGGCTGAAGCTCCGGCATTAGCTGTCCGTCGTAAAAAAGAAGCCTCGCTCTTGATTGGCCTGCAATATTTAAGAGATAAAAAGGTCGACGCCTTTATTACCATGGGGAATACCGGGGCTCTTGTATTGGGAGCAAGGCATTATCTGGAAACTTTGCCCGGCATCTCCAGGCCCGGCCTGTTGGCTTTGATTCCATCAGAGAAAAAACCTGTTGCGGTTATTGATGTGGGCGGAAATGTTTCCTGCTCGGCCAAAGATTTAGTTCAGTTCAGTCGTCTAGGGGCGGCTTTTTATCGCTGCCTGTTTGATGTAGCTTCTCCTAAAGTAGGCCTGTTAAATGTAGGAACTGAAGCAAAAAAAGGCAGTCAAACTATGCAGAACGCCTATAACGAATTACGCGGGATTGCAAAGACTGCTCCCGGTGCTTTTAAGTTTATGGGAAATGTAGAAGGGAACAGCGTTTTTAAAGGAAATGTGAATGTTTTAGTGACAGACGGCCTTACTGGAAATGTTTTTTTAAAGACCGCTGAGGGCACTTCGGCCTTTCTCTTAAAAAAAATTGATCGCATTCTGCAAAAGAATCCGCTATTATTAGACCGCTCACTGCATTCCATAATTGCTAAGCTGGATCCGCAAGAATCTCCCGGAGCTACACTCTGCGGAGTTGATGGTATTGTAATAAAATGCCATGGAAGCGCTACTGCAAAGGCTCTTTTTCAGGGAATTCGGGGAGCATATAACTTAGTGAAGAATAACTATATAAAGAAAATATCCGACCTTTGTTCTTAGGAGCCATATGGAAAAAATTTTAGCAGCACCATTTGCAAAAATTAAGGTTAAGCCGGTAGCTTCCGCCCTTATCGGAAGCCTTTTTTTGGCGCTTATGTCCCAAGTTTCCGTGCCGTTGCCATTTACTCCGGTTCCTATGACCATGCAAACCTTTGGCGTGCTTTGTTTAGCCATTACTTTAGGGGGGCGGGGAGCAGCATTTGCTGTTTTAGCTTATTTATTGGAAGGCTCATTAGGCTTGCCTGTATTTGCCAAAAATGTACCTGGACTTTGGTTTATGGGGCCCACAGCCGGCTATCTGATAGGGTTTGTTGCCGCAGCTTATGTTCTTGGCAGCTATTTGGAAACAGCTCGTTCTTCATTTGCCGCCTTTTGCGCCATGTTTGGAGCAGAGCTTCTCATTTTGGCCCTTGGCTCAGCCTGGCTGGCAATTTTTTTGGGGCCGGAAATGGCGTTTAACTTAGGCGCGATGCCCTTTGTTGCCATGAGCGTACTTAAAGCAGGACTAGCTACAATAACAAGAAAAGCCTGGAATACCATACCTTAACCATCTTCGATTATTTATCACTTAAGATGCAACCTTTAGGACAACTCATAATGCGCCGCTTACTTTTTATTGCTCTTTGCTTCAGCACCCTTTTTATTTCACAATCGCAAGCTGCTATTGTAATTCGCGGCACCTCGATTTATGACGCCGATGACATGCCAAGCCTCCCCGTTGAAGAGCACTTTGCCTTGGCAGCCGAGGCTTACAACAATGAAGATTATCCTGAAGCCATGCGGCAATTTAGGATTGTGACGACCTGGTTTCCTTTAAGCCCCCCGGCAAAAGACAGTCACTTCTACTTAGCTGTCTGCTATTATTACTTAGGGGAATACGAGTTTGCAAACCTCTCATTCTCAGAATACTTAAAATGTCAAAATAACCCTCAGTATTTTGAAGAAACCTTGTTGTATAAATTTGACATGGCTGAGCGTTTTCGGGGAGGTGCTAAGCGCAGGCCATTCGGTTGGCGCAAAATGCCTCTGATTCTTAGCGGCGATAAAATAGCCCTTGAGATTTACAATGAAATTATCGTCACAACCCCATGCCATGAAGTTGCCGCATATGCTTTATTTTCAAAGGGCACTATGTTGTGGAGAGACCGTGAGTACTGCGACAGCATTGAGGCTTTTCTAATTCTTATTAAACGGTTTCCCAAGCACGAATTAGCCCCATTGGCATATTGCGCTATCAGCCAAATTTATGTTGAACGCTGCAGAATGGAATTTCAAAACCCGGACCTCCTGGCTTTGGCTGAGTTGAATTCGCGCAAATTCCATATGGATTTCCCCAGCGAAGAATTGTTAAGCTATGTCGAACAAGATGTCATTAGCATTAAAGAACTATATGCCAGCGGCCTTTACGAAACAGGTCTATTCTACGAAAGGATTTGCAAGCCCAGCGCCTCTGTAATTTATTACCGTAAAGCGATAAATCAATTTCCAGAAACTGAAGTTGCCAGATGCTGCCAAGAACGCCTAGATGCCTTAATGGCTTCTCCCGAATTGCTGGATGATTGCGAATGCGATATCAATGAAGGCTTGGTGCCGTCCACCGACCCTTGCATTGACCCAACAGAAGTGCATTTTTATTACTTGGATCCGCAAATATGATGAGCCGTATTCTGTTTAGCTGCCTGTTATTTGTTGCCGCAAGCTGCGGGTATCAATTTGGCCCAGGCGATTTGCCGGAATACCGAAAAACAATATCGATACCCTTCATTGTCGGCGATCTCGACGGCGGCTTAACAGCCGCTCTTATCAGTGCTTTTAGCCGGGCTGGAATTGAATACAGGCAAAACGATGCATGCACGGAACTTCGCGTCGTGCTATTAGAATTTCGTGATGAAAATATCGGCTTTCGTTATGATCGCAATCAAGAAGGGGCTCTACTTAAGACAATTATACCCACAGAGACACGTTTAAGCGGCATCGCTGAGGTAACTTTAATTGATAAGAGGACCGGATGTATTTTAATTGGGCCTGTAAGAGTTGCTACAGGGGTAGAGTTTGATCACGATTTTTACTCTACTCGTAATGGGGTAAACGTCTTTTCAATGGGACAGTTAACAGACATTGATGCTGCCAGAGATGCAGCTCAAAGCGATTCTCTCAATCAAGCACTTGCTCAGCTCATTGTGGATCAAATTGTAAACAGCTGGTAGAGTTAAAGCTGTAATGATCAGGACATTTTCGGCCACGCTTGATGCGCTTTATGAAATGCTGCAGTTTATTCGCGAGCATGCGGAAAGTGCTGGATTTTCAGCGGCCTGTGTTTCAAAAATTGAACTGGCTGCAGAGGAAGCCCTTGTCAATATTGTGAGCTACGGCTATCCCAATAGGCAGGGAATTATAGAAATCAATTGCTCGCATCAGAAAGCATTCGGTTTTAAAATTGTCATTAAAGATTACGGCGTGGCTTATAATCCCATCAACCACACCAAGCAGTTCCCAAGCGCTTCATTGGACAACCGCAACATCGGCGGTTACGGCGTGTACTTTATTCTTAAAATTATGGATGAAGTGAACTATGCCCGTGAGAACGATGTGAATATCCTAACTTTAATTAAGTATTACGATACGGAATGAAGTTAAAGTCTTTGTTAAGCGCTTAAAAGGACAATGGACCTTATGGACACCATAGACTTTATAGACTTAATGGACTAAGCGCCAATTATTTGTCGTTAATGTCCATTGCGTTGTTAAGGTCGATAATGTCGTTAATCAATCATGGGATTAGAGACTATTTTATTAAACTCAACTGGCAGCAGAGGATAGTTTTTTGAGGAATTCTTCATTTTCATGGATTTCATTCAGGTATTTTTCAAGAATCTTTAATACCATGATGGAACTGTTATACACACCGGTAGTGGCGAAGACAATTTCCAGTTTAGGTCCGGATTCGCGGTTTAATGCAATAAGGGTGTAAGTTGTGGAAACGCCTGAGTTGTTTTCAGGGACTATCCATACGACAAATTGTTCATTTATAAGAGTGATTTTTTCTGCGGTTTCTATGACTTTAAACGATCTGGTGAGATTTTCACTGGTATGCGATGGTTCTTTTACAAAATTCAATAAATTGAGCTCTTTTAATAGATGGAGGTTAACGGTTATAATTCCTTCCGGAGTCCAATCAGCCAAGTTAGCGCTAAATTTACTATACCAACTTTCTAGAAACTCTAAGTTACTCATTACCAGCCTTACACTTGCAATTTTATTATAATGCATTCAAATTTATAAAAAAACCTCTACCTGAATAGTAAGCAAAAAGAATGCCAATAATCAAAAAATCGTCTATTATGTCGGGAAATATGTTTAAATGTTCCGCTTTAATTCTTAGTTTCTGTCTTATTGGAGAGCTATCTATTGCGGCTGCGCCTTTAAATATTCAAGTGCATGCCGAGGCAGCAATACTGATGAATGCAGATACCGGTGCTATTTTATATGAAAAAAACTCTCATGAACAGCACTATCCTGCAAGTATCACCAAAATTGCTACGGCGATCTATGCCCTTTTAAAATATGGGGATAAATTAGATGAGATTGTCGTAGCGCAGCAAGATGCAGTTGGAGCTGTATCGGAAGAGCAGGTTAAAAAATCGAATTATAGCTTGCCAGCTTACAGAATAAAAATGGGTTCTTCGCATATTGGCATAAAGCGGGGTGAAAAATTAACCTTGCGGGATCTGATTTATGGCATGATGCTCCCATCCGGCAATGATGCACCTAATGTAATTGCGCAACATATAGGCGGCACAATTCCTCAATTTATGCTGGAGCTAAATGCTTATCTTCAAAGTATTGGATGTACGCAAACGCATTTCAGCAGTCCGCATGGGCTGCATCATCCGACACACTATACGACCGCCTACGATATGGCTATTTTGACAAAAGAAGCGTTAAAGAATGAGCAGTTTAGGGAGATTATCAGCACAATAACGTATAAAAGACCTAAGACAAACATGCAAGATGCTACAACATTTGTGCAAACGAACAGATTATTGCGCAAAGGGCCGTTTTACTATCCTAAGGCTATAGGTGTTAAGACAGGATATGGCATGCCTGCCCTGCATACATTTGTTGGCGCAGCAACTGATCAGGGAAGAACATTGGTCGCTGTTTTGCTTTGCTGCAAAGAAAGGGATCAAATTTTTAAAGATACGATTGCGCTATTTGAAGCTGCCTTTAATGAAAAGAAAGTTGTTAAAGAATATTTCAAAGCGGGACCGCAGGCTTATGAATTTGAAATAGCCAATGCAAAAATCCCTACGCACACTGAAAAAGAATTCACTCTTGAATATTTTCCTGCTGAAGAACCTGCCGTAAAGGCCTGGTTAACCTGGAATAAAGCAGGGCTTCCAATTAAAAAAGGGCAGGAAGTAGGAAATATTACTATCCAGATTGATGAGCAGTTGGTTGAAAAAATTCCGCTGCTTGCCTCAGCTGAATTTCCTACCGCAACATTAAGAGATAGCAAAGCAGTTTTTTGGATAATAGGTGTTGTCTTGGCGTCTGGACTTGCAGGTATTTTCCTCTATAGACGCCAGAAAAAAGCCTGATCATTTTCTGAAAAAAAAATTAAATGCTATCGACAGAAAAATAAAGCGCATTTATAATTTTCTAAAAATACCACTAATTATTTTTGTTTCTTGTTAATTTTCCTTAGACCCTCTTAGGAAAAAATCATTGGCTAACAGTAGAAACTTGAGGTTTTGTATAACAAATGAATAGTACATTGGCTTTTATTAGAATTTTTGCTCTTTTTATCTCTTTACTTCTGGGCACGGCGCTGGCGGTTTCCACTTTTTCATTCGGACCGGTAGTAAATGCTATTCTTGGTCTAGTATTAGGAGCGGTATGCTGGGGAGGCTTATTAGTTTGCGAGTCAGTCTTTAAAAAATTTAATCTCCGCACATTCAACCTCGTAACCTTAGGTTTGTTTTGCGGTTTTCTAATGAGCCAGGCTATTATTTTTGCTTTAGATGGTTTACTAGCCTTAAGCCCTGTACCTGTGGCTGCTGCCGCTACTGGCATATTACACTTGGTGACTTATCTGGTTTCTCTATATTTAGCGATGGTAATGACAGCCCGGACAGCTGAGGAGCTGTATATCACTATTCCATTTGTGAAATTCAAAGCGGCAAGCCAGAAAAAGAAAGATATAGTTTTAGATCCTGCCATTTTGACCGATTCGCGCATTATTGATTTAGCCGCTTCGGGTTTAGTTGACCACCAACTGATCATCCCCCGATTTGCCCTCAAAGAACTGTATGTGCAATTAGAGGCTGCCGATGAGAATGTTAAATCCAGAGCAAGACGCACCTTAGATGTTGTAAAGCGCCTGGAAAGCATACCGACCCTTGATATGCGTTATTCAGATACCGATTTTCCGGAAATTAAGGATCAAACCGCTAAGCTGATCCGTCTTTCAAGGATGCTCGATGCCAATATCATTACTTCAGATATTAATCGCATCCAGCAATCTTCCATTGAATCGGCTGAAGGGATTAGAATCATTAATTTGCATACTTTAGCCAATGCTCTTAAACCTCTTTCCCAGGCTGGCGAACACATTACTATCAAAGTACAGCGTTATGGCAAAGAACCTCGTCAGGGTGTGGGCTATTTAGATGATGGAACAATGGTTGTCGTAAATGGCGGTGCAGAGTACATTGGCGAAAATATTAAAGCCCAGGTGCTCTCAGTAAAGCATACTTCCTCAGGCCGTATGATTTTCTGCAATGCTGCTGATGCCCCGCCTATGACAGAGAGGGAATTTGCCCAAACTGTGGCAAATATGGAAAGCGCACACAAAAACTACTTTGCTCTTTAATGATAAAAGGGTTAGGTATTGATATCGTTGAGATCCGGCGCATTGAAAGGAATATTGTCCTCTATGGTGAAAAATTCCTCCGCCGGATTTATACTCAAGCAGAACAAGACTATTGCGAAACCCACCATAAAAAAGCCCGTCCCTATGCTGCACGCTTTGCCGCAAAAGAGGCTGTCGTAAAAGCCCTTGGCACAGGATTTCGAGAGGGCATCGGCTGGCAAGATATCGAAATCCTCAACGATCCTCTCGGCAAACCGCAAGTGATCCTTTCAGAGCAATTAGCCCAAAGATTCGATGATCCTCGCATTTTAGTGACGATGAGCCACTGCCAGGAATACGCCACCGCTACTGCCATCTGGCTTGACTCTTAAGAGTGTCTCTCTTCTTTTTTCCAGAATAGACATTTTTCAAAACTCGCTTTGGTTGCAAAAAAGGGCAATTTTAGCGACTAAATGGGGTTTTGAAAGATGTCTAATAGTATTTTTTTTGACCATTATTTCTATTTCTTACTCGTTTGCATATACGACCGAAGATTTTGAAAATTAAAAGTTTATGCAGAAAAATTGAATTTTGTAAAAAAAATTTTGATTATTTTGGGCACGGGCACGGACAAGGAAATGAATTATGCAAGACGTCTATTGATAGTAATACTAGATTTTGGTACTATTGCAATTGTGAATAAGAAACATCAACGTACACTTGAATCGATCTTTAAACAACCAGTCCAATCTAATGTGGTTTGGAAGGATGTGGAGGCTTTAATGTTGTATCTAAATGCAGAAGTTATAGAAGGCCAGGGATCACGGGTGCGATTTGCCTTAAACGGGATACGTGCAACTTTCCATCGTCCCCATCCAAAGAAAGAGACTGATAAGGAGCGTTGGTATCTGTACGTCGTTTCTTAGAAAATGCGGGGGTGAAGCCATGATGAAATATAAAGGTTATACGGGCCATGTTGAGTATGACGATGAAGCCAAGATCTTCCACGGAGAAGTACTTGGTATTAAAGATGTGGTTACCTTTCAAGGAACAAGTGTTGAGGAAATCGAACAATCTTTTAAAGATTCAGTTGACGACTATCTAGCTTTTTGCGCAGAAAGAGGTGAGGAACCCGATAGGCCATTCTCCGGAAAATTTAATTTACGCATTCCTCCAGAACTGCATGCAAAGCTATCTATTGCTGCGCAAATTCACGGCGAAAGCCTTAATAACTACATCATGAAGATGCTCCAAAAGTTTGTTGCTTAAACAAAGAACTGCTTTCTTAATGTAAAAACTTTTCGTCTTAGACCCTGATTGCTACCCAAACTTGTCTTAGCTTCTGTTTTTTTGCTTAATAGGCTACTTGCAACGGGTTCACCGGAAACATCCAGGTGAGGGCTAGGGTATGGCAGTTTTCCAGGGTGTTACGGGCGTAAAAGCGGTAATTGTATTCAAAGGTCAATTTGCCGATGCATTCGAATTGACGGGCATACTTTACTCCAACTTCGTAAAGTTGATAGCGCAGGTTGCTATAACCATAAAAAGAGGAAAGGGCAGGGAAGGGGTGGTTGCCAAACCCCCAGCGCGCTTCCAAATAGCACCCGTATTGTTGAAGATCGCAAAGATTTTTTTCGTATTCAACATGAGCCTGCATCCAAGGGGAGCCGCGGTCTGCAATGCCCACGCCGGCTTCACCCCAAATGCGCGAGGTCCAAAATTCTTTACATAACCACTGTTTTCCAACAGAAGCATGGCCGTAAAATTCCCAGCGGCCGTGATGAATAGAGTTCGGGTCTCTTAAGGCGCTGGCGCTGACGCCTGAAATTGTGACGCCTGCTGCCAAGCTGACTGGGTCATTGACATTGTCGTTCAAAAAAAGGTGGCTTAAAGTCAGACGGCCATTGTCAAAATTGAATGTCTGGACTCGTGTTGAGGCTAAAATAGCTTCCAGTTCAATATTCCAGACCGATAAGGCCGCCATGCTGGCCCCTAAATTGAGAAAATTGCTGTCAGCATGATAGGCGATAGATTCATCTTTGTCGATATCGATTCGATCGGAATGGCGATAGAGATCTTTGACTCGGGCTTCAATTTCCAAATCCTGTCCAAACCAAGGCGAAACTTCCGTCGCTTGGATCAGACAGGTCTGTGCGAGGAATAGAAGAACGGCTGCTGCTTTTTTCATCGCCATCTATGCTTCTAAGTGGGAAAGCCAGCGTTCAGCTTCCATGGAAGCCATGCAACCGGAACCGGCAGCTGTGATCGCCTGCCTGTAGATAAAGTCTTGACAGTCGCCTGCGGCAAATACACCTTCTATGCTTGTTTTACAGGTGCCTTTTTCTATTTTTATATACCCGTTTTCCAGCAGCTCTATTTGCCCTGTCAAAAAATCGGTGTTTGGCTTATGGCCGACTGCAAAAAAGACCCCGGCAGCTTCAGCTTCATGCTCTTCATTTGTAACTAAGTTTTTAATGCTGACTTTTTGTACGCTGTCAGCTCCATCTACTTTAGTGATGACGCTATCCCAGAGAACTTCGATTTTAGGGTGCATTAGAGCTCTTTCTGCCATAATTTTGGAAGCTCTAAGTTCATTTCTTCTATGGACTATGTAAACTTTGCTGCCATATTTAGTTAAAAAAATCGCTTCTTCCATAGCTGTATCGCCGCCGCCAATTACATAAAGGGGCCGATTGCGGAAAATGGGCATAGCCCCGTCGCAAACAGCGCAAGCAGTTACCCCTTTTTGCCAGAATTCCCCATCCCGTGTTCCTGCAATATCCAAGCGTTTGGCATTGGCTCCTGTGCTGATGATGACTGCATCTGCTGTGTAGGTGACCACATTGCTTATAAGAGTAAATGGACGCTTGCTAAAATCTACCTTGACAACATCATCTGTGATAATTTCGGTTCCGAATCTTTCAGCTTGTGCTTTGAACTTGTGCATTAATTCAGGGCCGGTAATGCCTTCTGGAAAACCGGGATAGTTTTCAACTTCAGTAGTAGTCATTAACTGTCCGCCAGGTGTACCTGTGTAGAAGCCTTCGAAAAGCACCGGTTTTAGATTTGCCCGAGCTGCATAAAGTGCTGCCGTATAACCTGAAGGTCCAGAGCCGATTATCGCCAGTTTCGTGTGTTTTTTTTCCATGAAAGTACCTCAAAACTCTTAAATTGAAATTTCATTTTACCTTTTTTATGATTAAATTCCAAGAAAATGAAACAAATGAATGATTTGCAACTACTTTTATTATAAACAATAGCACCATGTAATTAAATTAATTTGTGGTATAATTAAAATAAAAAATGTCAGCCCAAAGTGCTCGTATAAATTTTCTTTACAAACAAAAGACAATCCAGGATTAAAGGCATAGAATTTTATTTAAAAATCTATGCATTAAAGCGAGGTAATCATGGGAACTACGCTTAAGGATCCACCTAAAGAAACTCACGATGAATCAGTGTTTTTAGATGCTGCAGGAGAAAATAAAGAAAAAAGGCAAGCTTTAGAAGTGGCTGAGGAAGCACGCCAGAAAGAATACAAACACCCTACTTTTGGCGGCGAGCTCTTTATGGGAGTGTTTAAGCCGGAATTGCTTTATCCATTTCCTGTCCAGTCTGAAGAAGATAAGCGGATCGGTGATGAAGTGATCGAAAAGCTCATGGATTTTTTAACTAAGAATTTAGATCCTGAAGAGGTTGATGCTACGAGAACTATTCCAGAACCGGTAATCGCTGAAATGGGGAAAATGGGCATTTTTGCCCTTAAAATTCCTAAAGAATACGGCGGTTTGGGATTTTCACAGACAAATTACGACCGCTTAGTGATGCGGGTGGCTTCTTATTGCGGCTCTACCGCTGTGCTTATTTCTGCCCATCAATCCATTGGCGTGCCCCAGCCATTGCTTATGTATGGCACTGAGGAGCAGAAAAAGAAGTTTTTACCTCTATTTCGCACAGGTAAAATATCCGCCTTTGCTTTGACAGAGCCTGATGTAGGTTCTGATCCCGCCCAAATGTCTTGCGAGGCCAAACTTTCAGAAGATGGCAGCCATTATATACTGAATGGAAAAAAACTATGGTGCACGAATGGCACGATAGCAAGCATCATTGTGGTTATGGCTAAAACGGCTCCAAAAATTGTCAAAGGCAAAGAGAAAAAACAGATCAGCGCTTTTATTTTGGATATGAAAAGCGAAGGGGTCAAAGTCTTGCATCGCTGCGAGTTTATGGGGTTAGGCGGTATCTATAATGGTTTACTGGAATTTACTAATGTAAAGATCCCCAAAGAAAATTTACTTTGGGACGAAGGCAGGGGCTTGGCCTTGGCTTTAGGCACAATTAATGTGGGCAGATTAACGCTGCCGGCTGCTTCCCTGGGTGCAGCAAAACAATGCCTTTCGATTGCCAGGCGTTGGGGGGCCGAAAGAGTGCAATGGGGAATGCCTGTAGGATTGCATGAGGCTGGACGGGAAAAATTGGCCTTCATTGCGTCAACAACGTTTGCCATGGAAGCGATTACTTGGCTCACCTGTTATTGGGCGGATAAGAAAAATATGGATATTCGCATCGAAGCGGCCATGGCAAAGCTTTTTTCTTCAGAGGCCCTTTGGAAAATTGTCGATATGACCATGCAGCTGCGAGGCGGAAGGGGTTTTGAAAAAGGACGTTCATTAAAAGCCAGGGGAGAAGTGCCTTATCCGGTTGAGAGGGTGATGCGCGATTGCCGCGTCAACATGATCCTGGAAGGCTCTTCGGAGATTATGAAACTATTCCTTGCCCGCGAGGCCATGGACCCTCATTTAAATCGGGCAGCCCCCCTTCTAAATAAAAAAAGTTCTTTTGGAGAAAAGGCAAAAGCCTTCTTTAAGGCTCTGGGTTTTTATACCTTATGGTACCCGAAACAAAAGTTTGGCTTCTTGGATAACCCAAGGTTTCCTGAGTTAAAACCCTTGGAGCAGCATTTTCAGTATATCAGCCGAGCTTCCCATAAAATGGCTGGCATGCTTTTTGATGCCATTATTAAGCACCAGCAAAAACTTGAGCTGCAGCAGATGCTGCTGGGCAGGTTGATGGAAATCGGCACAGATTTATTTGTCATGTCTGCTGCCTGTTCTTATGCAGCTATGCTGCGCGACCAGAAAAATGGAGACGCTTCCCCCATAGAACTGGCTGATTATTTTTGCTGGATAGCAAGGAGGCGTATTGAAGACAGGTTTAAAGGCATAAGCGATAATGATGACCGCAAAGCAGATGCCTTGGCTGAAAAAGTGATTAATAAAGAGTTCCGCTGGCTGGAAAATGGTGTGGAATGGATGGGCCCTAATAACTAATAACCTCAAATGTGGCTATAGAAGTTTTTGAACATCCTCTTAAGGTAGGTAGTATTATGGTGATGCAGCAAGTACACACGATTAGCGGCTTCATAAAGGAAATAGATAGGCTCTATCGTAATCCTAAAGCACTTAACTCCGTTAAAAATGGGGCATGGGAATCTTTATCAACTCAAGAATTCCTTGAGCAGGTAAAGCTGCTTGCTTTGGGCTTAGTGAAATTAGGCGTCAAGAAGGGGGATAGGGTAGGCATTATTGCTTTGCCTTCATCTAATTGGACGATAGCAGACATGGCAATTATGGCAGCCGGCGGGGTAACTGTTGCGCTATTTGCCAATATTTCTTCTGAAAATTTTCTTTTTGAAATCACACAGGCTGAAGTAAAAATAGCCTTTGTAGCAGGTCAAGAACAATGGGAACGTTTTAAACAGTATAAAAACTTGCTTCGGATTGGTATTAGCCTGGAGAATGAACCGCAGCCGGATACTCTGAAATTTAATGACATCATAGAACTAGGGAGGCAAATGCTGAATGAGCAGCCGGATGCTTATGAGCGTTTGCTGGACTCCATTCAACCAAGCGACATGGCCACTATTATCTATACAAGCGGCAGTACAGGAGTGCCGAAAGGAGCTGTACATACGCATGAGTCTCTTTTTTCATTGCTGCATACGGATATCTTTAATTGGGATGAGAATAAAGATGTTTATTTAAGCGTTCTGCCATTAGCCCATGTGTTTGCCCGTACCTTTAATTTTGTCATGATGGGCGGGGGGATCAGCTGTTATTATTACAATGATTTGAAAAATATTGGGGGCGTTTGCCAAGAGATCCATCCGACAATTATGATTGTAGTGCCAAGGCTGCTGGAGAAAGTTTATGCTAAAATGGTAGCCAAAGTAGAGCTTGCCGGCCATATGAAGCGCGCTATTGGGAATTGGGCGTTTGACATGGCAAACAAAGAAGAGAAAACGATCTGGAAAAACCTGTTTCATCCTTTAGCTGAAGTACTAGTTTACTCTGCATTAAGGAAGGCCTTGGGAGGAAAATTGCGCGTGCTGGTTAGCGGAGGCGCCCCTTTAAATCCGCACCTATACCACTTCTTTGTCGATATTGGCGTTCCCGTATATGAGGGATGGGGATTAACAGAGGCTTGCCCGGTTACTGTAAATCCACTCAAAATTAAAATCGGCAGCATAGGCAAGCCCATTGGCAATTTGCAGGTTAAAACAAGTCCGGAAGGAGAGCTGCTGGTTAAAGGCTCCCTGGTCATGAAGGAGTATTACAAAAACCCTGAGCTCACTGCACAGACTATTGACAGCGAGGGCTGGTTGCATACAGGCGATAAGGGGGTGATTGATGAAGAGGGTTATGTAAAAATCATTGGCCGCATAAAAGACCTTGTAAAAACTTCAACAGGGGAAATAATTGCCCCTATTCCTATTGAGCAGGAATTATGTAAAGCGCCATTTATTGATATGGCAATGGTGATTGCAGAGCAGAGGAAATTTGTATCATGCCTGTTAGTGCCGGATTTTGAGGTTTTGAAGGTCTTGAAAGCTAGTAAAGGCCAGGAATATATTAGCGATCATGAATTTTTAGAAGGGGATTTCATAAAAAGCGAGATGGAGCGGCTCATTTCCAGGGTCAATGAGCATCTCAACTATTGGGAGAAAATTCGCGACTATCGCTTTATAGACCATAACTTGAGCATAGAAACTGGCGAGCTTACCCCATCCATGAAGCTCATTCGCGATGTGGTGGAGAAAAAATACCAGCATCTCATAAATGCGATTTATCAAGAGGAAAAGTCAGATGAAAGAGCGTATAGCGATAGTTAAGGGAGTACGCACACCCTTTTGCAAGGGGGGAGGCGTCCTTAGAAACATACTGGCTGATGATCTTGGGGCCTATGCAGTTAAAGAGCTGGCTGCGAGATTGTCAATTGATCCAGAACTAATTGACGAGGTTATCTTAGGGAATGTGCTGCAGCCTTCACATGCTACAAATATAGCGCGAGTAATTGCGGTTAAAGCCGGCCTGCCTGAAAAAATTCCCGCATATACGGTTAACCGCAATTGTGCATCAGGCATGGAAGCTGTAATTTCTGCCGCTGACAGGATTTGGTTAGACCATGCGAGCATTATTATTGCAGGCGGGGTGGAATCTATGAGCAATTTTCCTATCCTCTTCCCTGAAAAAATGCGCGATGTGCTGCAAAATTTCAAACAAGCTAAGAGTTTCAAACAAAAATTGAGAGCCTTTGCTAAGCTGCGGCCCTCCTTGTTTGTGCCTCAAATGCCAGGCATCTTTGATCCCTTGTGCGGGCTTTCCATGGGGCAGACGGCAGAGATCCTCTCTAGAGAGTTTAAAATCACTCGTGAAGAACAGGATCAATTTGCGCTGCGCAGCCAGCTAAAAGCTGCAAAAGCAATGCAGGATGGACGTTTTAATGAGGAAATTGTACCTGTCCCTCTGCCAAAAGATTATAGCAAAATGCAGTTCGAGGATGAAGGGCCGCGCGCAAATCAGACTTTAGAAGCCCTGGCTAAGCTGCCGCCAGTATTTGATCGGGTTACAGGGAGCGTCACGGCTGGCAACTCGAGCCCGATAACAGACGGAGCCGTGGCTTTGATGATAATGAGTGAATCTAAGGCAAAGGAGCTTGGTTTAAAACCATTGGGCTATTTGCTGGATTACGCAGCGGCTGGATTAGACCCCAGCCGCATGGGTTTAGGCCCAGTATATGCGATAGCAAAGCTGCTTGAGAGAACTGGAAAAAAACTTGCAGAAATCGACTTGATCGAGATTAATGAAGCCTTTGCAGCTCAGGTGTTGGCTGTGCAAAAAGCCGCAGCATCGGAGGAATTTGCAAAAAAATATCTGGGAAGGAACGAGCCTGTAGGTGTTATTGATACAGAAAAGTTGAATGTCAACGGCGGGGCAATTGCTTTAGGCCATCCACTGGGGGCTTCAGGAGCCCGTTTGATTCTTACCTTGCTCCTGGAATTAAGAAAGCATAATAAGAAATTTGGCATCGCTGCCCTCTGCGTTGGCGGGGGCATGGGCGAAGCCTGTTTATTGGAGGTGGAATAATGGCTTCCTTTCAGATAAATCGCATCCAGGAAGGCTTGGTTGAGCTTTGTTTTGATATGCCGGGAGAAAAGGTAAATAAACTTACTCCAGAGGCGTTGGCAGAACTGGAAAAAGTTTTAGATCAACTTGCCTATGACAACACCATTCAATTATTGAAATTCACTAGCGGTAAAGAGGGTGTTTTTATTGCTGGAGCCGACCTTAAAACATTTGAAGCAGCTTTTAATGACTTTAGCATCATTGAAAAGTATGTGAAGCTTGGCCATCGCGTATTCCGCAAATTGAACGAGCTCCCATTTCCTACTGTGGCTTGCATCAATGGAGCCTGTTTAGGCGGAGGACTAGAGCTTGCATTAAGCTGCACCTACAGGATTGCCTCTGATAGTTCCAAAACACAAATAGGTTTGCCTGAAGTAAAACTAGGCATCTTCCCTGGATGGGGCGGCACGCAGCGGCTGCCGCGTTTGATAGGTCTTCAGCAAGGTTTGAGCATGATTTTGGCCGGGCAAATTGTTCCAGCCCAAAAAGCCTACAAAATGGGGATTGTCGATGCCCTTTATCCTGCAGAGTTTTTCAAAGAAAAGCAGCTGGAGTTTATACACTTTATCCTAAGTGAAAACGGCCGGCGAAAAATCGAAAAGCAAAGGCAGCGGGGAGGAATCCTTACATTCTTGTTAGAAAAAACCTCGCTCGGCAGAGAATTTCTCTTTTGGCAGGCTAAAAAAGATGTTGAGGCTAAAACAAAAGGTAAATATCCCGCTCCTTTAATTGCATTAAAGTTAATCAAGGAAACCTGCACCTTGCCTTTAGAAAAAGGGTTGGAAAAAGAGGCTGCCTGCTGCAGTGAAGAATTGCCCCCTTATTTTGATGTCGTGAAGAATTTAATGAGCCTCTATATAGTCAGCGAGGCAGCCAAGAAAAATCCTGGCGTTGTCCTTGCTGCCGCGCCGCGTCCTGTGCGGCATGCAGCAGTGATCGGGGCTGGAACTATGGGCGCCACGATTGCTTGGCTTTTAGCGGATCATGGCGTTTCTGTGCGTTTAAAAGATATTTCTTGGGATTTGGTCGGCAAAGGCATAGGGGTAGCCCGAGCCCTTTTCAATAAAGGTTTAAAGTCTAAAAAAATCAAGCAATGCGACTTTGAACGCCATTTTCAGTTAATTAGCGGAACGGTTGATTACTCAGGATTTGAGCATGCTGAAATTATAATAGAGGCTGCTACAGAAAATTTAGAACTCAAACGTAAAATCTTTCAAGAGCTTGAGCAGGTTGTAAAACCAGATGCCATTATAGCCACCAATACCTCTTCTTTAACACTTAAAGATATGGCAAAAGATCTAAAGCACCCGGAACGATTTGTAGCCATGCATTTCTTTAATCCGGTCAATAAAATGCCTCTTGTAGAGGTCGTTGGCGGGGAAAATGCTGCTGGAGAGGCTGTTGCAACAACTGTTGATCTATCGCGAAAACTTGGCAAGACGCCTATAGTGGTGGGGGATTGCGCAGGGTTCTTAGTCAATCGCATTTTTGTGCACGGCGCAAATGAACTAATGCTGATGTTTGAAGAAGGGTATTCACGCGCAGCTTTAGAGAATGCTAATGAAGAGTTTGGCATGCCGATGGATCCTTTTGAATTAGCGGATGAGGTCGGTGTCGATGTAATGTATAAAGTCGGCAAGACTCTCGAGCAAGCTTACGGCGAGCGCATGAAACCTGCAAAGCTTTTAGAATTGATGATAGAGCGGGGCTTCTACGGAAAGAAGAATGGCAAAGGCTTTTATATCTATACAAATGAAAAACGGGAGTTTAATCCAGAGGTAAAATCTTTAATCGAAGCAGTAGGCAGGAAGAAAGCCAATGTCGATGAGACAGACATTCAAGCGCGGTTTATTTCTTCCATGGTCAATGAAGCTTCCCGCTGCCTTGAGGAAAAAATCACCGAGCACCCGGACCTTTTAGATCTAAGCTTGATCATGGGTATCGGTTTCCCTCCCTACCGCGGCGGCCTGCTGCGCTATGCCGACAACCGGGGGATTAAGAATATATATACGGACCTCAAAAACTTTGAGGTCAAATATGGCATGCGCTTCGCTCCAAGTCAGTTGATCCAGGAGATGAATAATAGCGGCAAGGGCTTCTACTAAAGGCAGAATGAGGCGCTTAAAGGGACAAGAGGCAATAGGGACGCCAAGGACCTTAGGAGATAGTTGCATAAGTCAACGCAAAACCTTTAGTTACAGTTAAAGCAGTTGGGACTTCTGTTTTTTTTAAAAATTTTGGAAATGTCTAAATCTTTTACTGATTGTAGGTAAGATGTTTGTGTAGACGCAATAGTTTGAGACTGAATCTCAACAGAGGCAGAGGGGAAAATATGTAGTGTAAACATAGTAAAAAGTGAAATTAATAAATTTGATATCATTTAATTATTTTTAGTTTATGATAACAAATATAATGTAATTAATAAACTTATTGATTTTCCATATACATGCTGTATAAGAAGAGATCGACCTTCGGCCTCATGAACTTTAGGGATGTGGGGCAATATCCAGAATATAGATTTGTTCTGCCCTGGTCCATATGCCCAGAAAATACGGAAAGCGCCCGGAGTTTTGTTTTGGACATACGACTCAAAAACATCGCCTAATTTACACTGAATGGCATCAAATTTGTGAGTGTTCAAGGAGGGATGTTTTAGGTTGGTTTCCATAAGACCCAACGCTTTTCTCAGTTGCTTTAGTAATCCTTTCTTGGATTTGTCTGTTTCTAATACCAGCAGTTTTTCTTTAGCTTGATCCGAAAAGATCAATTGAAATTCCATACTTAATTACTCGTCTTCATCGGCATATTGAGCAAATGATCCAAGATCATGCAGCCTGCCTTCTTCGGCATCTTGGATTCCTTTTATTAACGAAGCAAAAGCTTTTGGGTTTTTGTAAATCCAATGATCCTTTTGCGGGACCTCAATGACTGGCTCGAGAATGATTTTAACGCCTTCACGATACATTCGAAAAGACCCGAGCTCTTCCCGTTCTTCTTTTGTAAGCATCCGCGTCAAGCAGATTCGTTGCTTATTGTCCATATGTACTGTGTGTTGTTGTTTTTTCATAATTACCTCCATATAAATTTATTATACCATTAGTGGGATTTTCCCACAAATGCGATGATAAGATGCATATTTTTGTTTCCCTTTAGTTTTTACTTTTTGCCTTTATCCGTTTCATCGTATAATTCTTCTGCTAACAGGGGAGGATCGACGTTAGTTGCTACCAATTATTAGGCGCTTATTTAATATTTATCCGGGCGAGGAGAAAAAGGCATTTCTATTCGCGTTGCTGGCATTTACCTGGGCGCTAGGGGTTACTTGCGGGGTGCAGTTTTCCAATGCCGTATTTTTGCTAAATATTGGGGCTGAACAGTTGCCGACAGCCTATTCACTGACAGCTTGCGGCTTAATTGTCACAGCTACTTTTTTGCTCTATTCTGTGCATGTAGCCTCGCCTTACCGGATTTTGGCCGCTATCTTGACAGCCGCAATTCTTTTCTATGCAACAGCGTGTTTATTTTTCCTGCTGGAAGTAAAGTCCTTTTATTTTTGGTTTGCCCTCAAGGTGGGAAGCTACTTATTTTTTAGTGTAGTCATCACTTCTTTTTGGTTGTTCATAGACCAGTACTTCCATTTACAAGATGCCAAGCGCCTTTTTGGCTTATTCAGTTCTTTTATCTTTATTGGCGCAGCAGTTACCGGCTTGCTTCTCCGTTCAGCTTTTTTTGATTCGCACCATTTGATTATGATTATTGCCAGTTTATTGGCAGCGGCCCTTATCCTTATCCGCATAATCAGCTCCAGGCTGGATTCAGTTAGCGATGATACGGCTCCAGACACAAATAGCAGTGTCAATTTGGAGGCGTTAAAACACTTAACGCGTTCTATTTTGACTTCCCGCTTTACGATTTTCTTGTTGATTGGCAATTTCACTACGCAATTACTGCTGGTGATTACAGAGTATAACGTGCTTTCTGCTTTTCAAGAGCGCTTTGGCCAAGCGGCGGGTCTTGATATGGAAAAAGATACTGAAGCTTTGCTGACAACATTTATGGGGCAATGGGTAGCCATTATAAGCGTCTGTAATTTGATCTTCGGCCTATTTATTTATAGCCGCTTAGTGCGGCGGTTCGGGGTGACGATGTTGGTTTTCACTACGCCCTTAATCCTTTTTATAACTTTTAGCGGCTGGCTTAGCAGCGAGCTGCTCTTATTTCCCATTATGGGCTACTTCGTAGTAGAAGGTACGCTGATCGTGATCGATGACAGCAACTTTTCCCTCTTGCTGAATGCTGTCCCCCAGAAAGTAAAGTATAAAATTCGGGTGATTATCGAATCATTTTTTGAGCCCATAGGCATGTTGACAAGTTCCTTAATGCTGGCTTTTTTGCCTCTAAACAGCCGTTTATTAGGCTTGCTGCTTTCCGGGCTGGCTATTTGCGTGGCGTTCGGAATTCGCAGGCAATATCTGCCGGCGCTATTTAGGAATTTAAATGACAATGTGATTCGTTTTAATAGAAGAGCCGCAGACTGGTTTGCTGAGTTTAAGCCCAAAGAGCGCAAAAGTTCAGAATACCATTTACTGGCTATTTTTAGACAAGGGGACGAACAGGCTAAGATTTTTGCAGGGCAGGGCTTGCTGCAGCTGGAGGAAGAACACACTCTTAGGCAAGCTTTGAAGTTTGCAGAACAAATGGAGCCTGCTGCAAAAATACATTTTCTCAACCAGATTGAGCATTCAATTTATAGCGCCGACAGCCTGGTCCTCGACTGCATTAGGCGCTGGCTGATTGATGTTCAAGATCCCATGCTAAAAAGTGCAATGCATTTATACTTAGCTAAAAAGGGCTTGCTGCATCCAGATAAGGTTATTGGCGATTTGGAAAAACAGAGTTTGGATCTCAGGGCTGCGGCCATTATCGCCCTTAGAAATTCAATTGCCCAGCAATCCCCATCGACCTTGGCGTACAATCGCACAGTGGCCTCTCAGGAATTGGAGATTTTGCTGGATTCTACTGATGAAGCTGAAGTCTGTATGGGGATCGCCATATTAGGCTCAGAGGCTAGCCCTGGTAACGCAGATATTTTAATACCTTTCCTTAAATCACCCTCAGTAAATATTGCACGTGCGGCAGCCGGATCATTGGCGAAAATTTGCACCAAGCAAACAGTCCGGCATGTGCCGGCCTTGATTGCACAACTGAGCGCTTCTACCGATAATGAGTTGCGGCTTAATTGTTTAAAAGCTCTTGGGAAAATGGCCGATTCTACATATGTCAAAGACATTATAGGGGCGAGCATTCATTTTAGGCCAAGCGAGAGAAGGCTTACTGAAGACCTGATTTGTCATATGGGCTTGCGTACAGTGCCTGTTTTGCTCGCCATTACTAAAGATGGCGGGCAGCACGATCGCTGCCGTACCTTGGCAGGGCGGGCTTTAGCCCGTTTGGCGCAGCCTCAGCTGCGCGCCAATCTCTTTGATATTATTCACGCGGAAATTGAGCGGGCCTACTTTTACTACTATCATGCTCATTTAGCAAAATCCGCCTATCCTCAAGTTGAGAGCAATGTTTTAGTGGACGGCTTGCTTACCGGCTACCATTCTGTAATGGATTTTATTATTCAAATCTTAGGTTCTGCCGGCTCGATTGAAGATGCTGAACTTCTCTCCCGCTCGCATCGCAGCAAAAATATTAAGATTCGCTCTCAAGTAGTTGAGGCTTTGGAAAAAACCTGCGACACGCATATTTTCAGGTTGCTGCATCCTCTGGTGGCTGATTTACCTATTGAAGAAAAAATGCGCGCCTGTCAACGGGCGGGTATACAGCTATCTTCTTTGCAGGAATTGCTGGACTGGTTGAGCGGATCCCCATCCGTTGCCGATCAGATTATTGCGGCTTCTTATAAATTTAAACTCGACCTGCCCGGCTGGCGGGAATCATTGCGCAAGCAGATGGCTTCAAATGAACAGCTATTTCATCATTTTGCTTATGAACTTCTGGAAACACCAGCCTCTTAGTGGTATGATTTTGCGATTAGAGATTATGAAATGAAAAAACTACACCTGATTGATAAAGCATTTATCCTGAAAAGAACCCCTTTCTTTTCTGCATTAGATCTGGATCTGTTATTAGCCATTGCAGATAAGGTCGAGATGCTGCATTTAAAAGCAGGGCAGCTGATTTTTGCTGCAGACCAAGAAGCGCAGCGTCTATATATTATTGCAAAAGGTACTGTTTTATTAAATACCCCTGAAGGAAAGCTATTAGCTGAGCTGCACTCTCCTGAGCTTTTTGGAGATGAAGCCCTTTTTTGTGATGGCCTGCGTGGTTACGAAGCTATTTCTCAAACTGATGCCTTGCTGCTTACGCTATCAAGAACCCATTTAGCTGCCATCATTTCGGAGTGCCCGGCAGTAGCGCTAGGTTTTTTGCATCAGTATGCCGCCGCCATGCCCTGCAGATTTATGGCAAAAGCTAAGGATATGACATGAGCATTCAGACCCGCTTATTATTGTGGCTTTTACCAGCTCTAACCCTGTTCATTGCGATCATTTCCTATGTTTCTTATATAAATATTGCTGCTGTTATTACTTCACCCAACTCAGCAGTGGCTTTAGCTGGAAGATTAGATGATCTTTTACTCGTGATTGCTTTAATTGCCGCCATCATGATCATGCTTGTCACTTCTATGGTGTTTTTTCTCTCAAGTAAAATCAGCCATCCGGTAAAGCAATTAAAAAAAGCTGCATTGACTATTGCAGCAGGGGAATATGGGGAATCAGTTGCTGTAGATGGCCCCATGGAGATTGTTGAGCTGGCAAATACTCTCAACACCATGAGCCAGTGCCTTGAAGAGCAAATAAACCGTTTAAAGGAAAATTCCTATGCCAATGAGCGCCTCTATGGAGAATACGAGTGCGCCCAACTGCTGCAAGACCGCATGCTGCAGCGTTCTTTGGAGGGGTTTTCTAACACGCGCTTGCGCGCCAAGCTGCTGCGCTCCAACTCTTGCCAGGAACCATTGCCTATGTTTTTAAATATAGCGGAGGAAGGGGACAAGGTAGCCATCCATTTGCTGGAAGGGCGGGAGAAGGGGTTTGCCGGAACTTATGATTTGCTTCAGCATTCGCTTGATGCCGATAGTAATTTGCCTTCCCTCACCCTTACTTGTGATTTTGCGGCCATGAAAGCTGGAGCTGTTTCTAAAAATATGCCAGGGCCGCTTTTATGGAAAGCTAAAGAGCAGCAATTTCAACCTGTTGAATCAGCCTATGTAAATATTGGCAGAGATGATATGGTGTTTCTGTTTAATCAATTTTTTAACAAGCAATTCCCTAGTTCTGAAACGATGGAAAATTGGTTTGGGAAAGTACTGCGCCATTTTTCTGAAGAAGGGTTTGATGCGGTCACTGCTATGCTGGGCAGTGAAGTGAACTTTTTAACAAGTAAACATTACACTGAAAATGATATCTACCTTCTCTGTTTAAGAGTGGATCTCTAAACACCCTCTAAAGGTTGAATAAATGAACATCCAAGTCTTCATTGCATTTGCCGTTTATTTTACAATATTGATCACGATCGGCATTGCCGCTTCTTTAAAAAACCGGCAAAGCGAATCTGATTTTATCATAGGCAACCGTTCATTGAATTTCTGGCTTACAGCCCTTTCAGCCCACGCAGCTGACATGAGCGCCTGGCTTTTTATGGCCTTTCCTGCAGCAATCTTTATTGCAGGAAACCCCCAGATCTGGATTGCCATTGGACTTGCTGCCGGCATGTACTTTAACTGGCAGTTGGTGGCTCCAAGGCTGCGCGTAATGACCGAAAAAACAAACAGCTATACGATTTCGACCTTCTTTGAGCGCCGCTTTAACGACAAGAGCGGTATTTTGCGTGTTTTGACAGCTATCATGTCGATTGTATTTTTAACTTGCTACCTCTCCGGCGGTTTAATCGCCATGGGATTGCTATTTGAGTCGCTTTTTGGCTTAGACTATTATATAGGAATTACATTTGCTACTGTGGTTGTTGTAATCTACACGTTTTTCGGCGGCTTTGTTGCTGTGGCTTGGACAGATCTCTTTCAAGGTCTATTTTTGCTGTCCATGGTCATTCTCGTCCCGCTAACGGCATTTGGTAAAATAGGGGGCATAGATTCTATCGTAGAAATTGCAAATGCCAAGAATATTTCCCTTAGCTTATTTAATGATTATTCCTGGAGGTCTTTGTCCGCCTCTCTTCTTTTAGCATTAGGCTGGGGGCTTGGTTATTATGGACAGTTGCATGTGCTTACCAAATTTATGGGGATCAAAGATCCCAAAGAAATGCATAAGTCCAAGTGGCTTGGTATGTCTTGGCAAGTGCTTGCTCTTGCTGCATCAGCTTGCGTGGGTTTAGTGGGAATTGCCTTTTTCCCGGATGGCTTGCCTAATGGAGAGTTAGTCTTCGTGGACATGGTAAAACAGCTTTTTAGTCCCTTATTTGCAGGTTTTATCTTATGCGCTGTGCTGGCGGCAAATATGTCGACCATGGACTCTCAAATTCTGGTATGCGCTTCAGTGCTCACTGAAGATTTATATAAAAAACTGGCTAAACATATACCAAGTTCCAAAAAGATGCTAAAAATGACCCGTGTCAGCATTGTGCTGGTTGCTTTGGTCTCATTAGCGCTGGCTTCCAGTAAAAGCAGCAGCATTTCGGCCACAGTAGCCTACGCTTGGTATGGCTTAGGGGCTTCCTTTGGTCCCTTAGTTTTGATGTCCCTGTTCAGTGAAAGGGCCAATAAATATGGCGCCATTGCCGGCATCTTGGTCGGCGGGATCTTATCCGGCATCTGGCCGACAGTGTCGCATTATCTCACCGATTACCCGCTTTCACCGATTATCCCCGGCTTTTTCTTAGGCTTAGCCACCATTTACATTGTGTCGCTATTAACCGGCTCCAATCCTAAACCCCAAGAAACTGCAGCTACTTAAACCCATGATTGAGCCCTAATCTCGCTTTTAGGCTGATTAGAACAACAATCATGGGTTAAAGACATTGAAGAGAATCTTAAGGAGACGATTGCAAAAAGTCTTTGTTTAAATAATTAAACACAATGCGCAAAGACAAATAGAGTTACTCGCAAATCTTTCATTTTCGCGTTCTTTTGCATTAATACGTCAAATAAATGCCTTGAAGCCAGCAGCCTTTTTGAAAGTTTTAGGGTGATAATTTTGAAGTGGTTTTTAAAAGCCACTTAGAGAAGGTGTCAAAGTATTTTGCAATATCTCCCTCAAAAATAGGTGTCGGGAGCTCAAGTTTTTTAAGTTGATTGCTATGATTAATTAATAGATTCCTTATTTCAACAACTTGGGTACTTTCAGAAAGATGCTCAACTTTTTTCAGGCAGAACTGTATTGACAACAGAAGTTGAAAAATATCCCTCCATTTAGGAGCATATTTAGGTAATGGCCCTAATATTTTTATAAGTTGTTCTTTTTTTAACAGTCGATAGCGTAATTGATTTCTCAAAGTTGTTTTATCGACTATCCCGCTTAGCCATAATTCCTCTAAAATTTCGGCGAGATTTCTTTTCGAGTACCCTAACTCAACTGTATCTGAAATAGAATAATTAGTCTCCGTACTAGTTAAAAAGAACGTGATCAAATCGGCCCTGGCACCTGTTCCAAATAAAGATCTGGTTCTTAGGTTTAAGAGAGCCGGTGACTCTAATGGTCGTAGAAAAGACTTGCCACTCAGTTTAATTGTTAATGGCGTTGACTCTTGTAAAACAGGCCAGTGAGTATGAGCAAGAAAATTTAGTGTGGATGAAAATTTGGAAACAGATTTCAAAATGGGAAAGTAATGATTAAAATCTATTGTAATGGATTTTAATCGACTAATCGAGATAAAACTGTGATACTTTTTACACCAATCCAAAGACTCGTCACGCAATCTAGGGTCTATGCTAGCTAAGATGCTCGTGAATATAACAAGTTCTTCTAAGGGAATTAAATAATCTTGATGCATTCTTTTATGCCCCTGAACACCAAGTTCAGTCCACATACTCCATGCAAGATCTAATAAAAACTGTTCTAACTTTTTAATTAGATGCATTAATATACTCAAGAGTTTTATCGAGCTCTGAAGCAAAATTGTCTGATACATCATGACTGACACACCATTCTTTTGCCTGTTCTAATTCTTTAATACTTGGTTTTAGGACTATTAAATCTGCAAAATGCTTACTTTGTGGTCCTTGATCTACGCTTGCATACAGTTTAAAACAAATTTGGTCAAAGCGATCTGCTAAATGTACTGTTAAGCCTTTATAGTGATAAGTATGCACACGGCTTAGAAATCCACTTGGCAATCCTCCCTCTAAAAGTGAGGAGGGGCCAATATTCAGCCAATCGCTACTTAATTCTAAAGTATTTCCCACATCTTGAGCTGCTTGTAATAGAGCTAAAGGGAGGGGATTAGCTGAGATTAATTGACCATCTTTTAGAAGAGCAACAAGATCTAAATCTTTCGTTGTTCTCTCGATTAATTTTAAAAGTAATAGGCTACCACCTCCGATAGCTACAATTTCATAATGATGGCCACGATCCGCAAGCAGTTGTCCAAGAATTTTCAAAGCACTCTCTAAGTTAGTAGAATCTATCTCCATTTTTCGCCACTTTAACGATAAGTTAATCCGCGTGATTCGTGCATTTAAAGTGCATGATATTTATTGAATCAAAATTTTTCAATAGTTTTTAAAAATAAAATTCCTAGAAAAACTTTAGTACCTAATCTTCTGTTGCAAGCTAAATTAAGCTGCAACAGTTCCTAGCCAGATATTCTGAAGTTGTGTCATTAATTTATGAAGAGGTGAATGGTGTAGCTCTCTGAGTTGGTACTTTGTAGTAACATCTAATTTGGTGAATGGGTTGATGACATCCGGCAAGATATTAATGAGCGGCTCCAAAAGATAAAAGGCTTTATGAATAGGCTTTTGTGTGCTTTTCCAGGTTGTAATTTTAAATGCAGTTGCATGCTCTTTATAAATAACATTCGCATTTGATATTGATTGAGAAGCTGCAATAACAACTCGTCCTTGAGCCACTTCAACAATCCTTTGGGCAATATTGAGATTGTTAGAAACTTCACCCGCTGCACCGCATGTCAATAAGACGATTGTTGCATTAGGACTAAGCTTTGAGAAAATAGGACGGAGTTTTTCAACATTATATTCATCAATTGGTTCTTCATCGCTTGCTATATGCCATTTACTTCCATGAGAGGAAATCCATAATTCTTCAATGCGATTATTCTGTTTACAAATACTGCTAACAGCTTGTTCAATGTCATGAATGGTATTCCATTCCTTCTTGATAACCCTTTTACTTTTTTCAATTTGCTTTATCACTAATGTACAGGGTAAGGACATACCTTGAAGGACTGCAACCACAGGTTCGTTTTGGATATTCAGCTCGTTGTGATCTGAATAAGCTAATTTTCGGACCACTGAATTCGTATAATACAAATAACTAAAAACTAGAGTATTAGCAATTTTGCTTAATTGAAGAATACGAGGTGTAACTAGTAGGGGGAAGGTAATAGCAAAAAATGACAATGCTATATCAATTATTATTGACGTGAGATAAAGTAGTTTGTTTTTTTTGTAAATTTCGATAATAGGTGTGAAAAGATCTTTTAGATTACTTATGAGATAGATTTTATAGTGCTTTAATTTTGAGTAGCTAATCGCTTCACGCGCATAACATTCAGGACACGTCTCATTTACGCTACTTTCATTATTATAAATTTTCATGTTTTCAAAACTAATTTAACAAAATGAATTGAAAATATAGTATATTTAACTTACTTTGTCATTATTTTAAATAGGTTGGGCGGGAATTGGTTATGGATGATTTAAGTGAGTTTGAGTTTCCGGAAGAAGGGTTTGAGCGCTTAGAAGATGAAGAGTTTGTCAACGAACAGCTAGCCCAGGGCAAAACCTACCAGGAGATTTTAGGCTATACCGATGAGGCAATGGAAAAATTTTATCATGCTGCTGTGGCGTTATTTCAGCGGGAAGAATATGAAAGGGGGGCTGAAGCCTTTGTCTATTTGACTTGCCTTAACCAAAATAATCCCTTGTATTGGATTGGGCTGGCTATGTGCGAGCAGCAGCGCGGGGAGTATGAGACAGCATTGACGGCCTACAAGATGGCGCTGGTGATCAATCCTGACGATGCCTCTTCTTACTATCATGCCGGCCTTTGCTATCTCTCTATGCAAGATAGCGAGCACGCAAAAGAGTATCTCAAATCTGCCATCTCTCACGCCGAGGAGATACCTGAACTTAAAAGCATCAAAGAACAGGCTGTTGAGCTTATGAGCTCGCTTCCTTAAAACCCAAGTTGTCCCCTAAATCTTAGCACAAGCTTAATTAGATAATTGAGATGGCGCAGATAATGCCGAAGCCAAGGGTTCTTCCCCTTGGCAAGGCGTTAGATGCGTCAGATCGATTGTCT